>JAZFZJ010000283.1:0-5830 GCA_036443915.1 Nitrospirales bacterium | reverse complement strand
TGGTTATTTGCCGGTGCATAGAACGTTTTTTCCTCTGCGATGCGCCAAAAGGTACAGAACGAGGGAAATTCTCCTTCGATAGATTCCACTCCCTGCGGTTGATCATCAACAAGGGCCATCGCTACCGGGGCAATATCAAGCCCAAATGCTGAGGTGATCTCCTGATCAGTTTTTGCATTGTCCATGTTCGCCTCCAAAAGCTAGGGTTTTATTGGGTGGGTAATTCCTATCTCACCGTTGTTAATTTTTAAACTTTGACTTGGAGTATCCGGCTTTTTCCCCAAGCCCAATTTCATATCGCTTAAAGGCTCTTTCAAAGGAAAAAGTCTTTTACAGCTCTCTCCCGGATTCGAAACTGCAAAGGATGGGACAGTCGCCCGTGAGCGTTGCTTCTTGGCATTGATGGATCATTTGCTTTAACACTTTTTTCATAGATTTGAGGCCTTTGATTTTCTGTTCCACTTCGTCCAGTTTTGTTTGCGTTTTTGCCAAAACCGATTCACAACTTTCGGTTTTTTTAACCCGCAATTTCAGAAGTTCCATAATCTCATTGAGCGTAAATCCCAACTTTTTCGCATTTTGAATAAAACGAATTCTGGCGGCGTCTTCCCTGGAATAGAGTCGGTAACCGACTTCGGAACGTTTGGGAGGGTCGATCAGCCTCCTCTTTTCGTAAAACCGCAACGATTCGATATTGACCCCGCATTCCTTAGCCAATTCACTCCGTGTCATCGTTTCCATGTTTTTCTCCTAATATATAGAACATACACTCTGTACTATAGTACAGGGTCAAGGGGAAATCAGGAATTTTTTTTTTAAGAAATTTGATGGGTCTTTCGCTTAAATATAAGGCGGGAATGATCTTTGGGGTATTGTCAACTTACCGAAAATTTTTCCCTTAGCCCACCATTTGCCTGGAGATAATCCATTGAGTTATCAGAGATCAGATTACCTGCACCAAGCTTAACCGGAGCAAAACTTGGCTTAAGGGAATGTTGAATAAGCAGGCCCTCGCGGAGGCGCAGGGTCCGCCAGCGGCATTCTCGGCCTTGCCTGAGGAAAGGCACGTCTTGGCGGACCCGGGCTGGGCGGGTGAGACAGTAGGACTTTTTGAACAATCCCTGTTGCTAGTGGGCATTCATTAAATAAGGCGAAACTAATGGGCATTGAAAGAAATTCGAATTCTTCAACAACCTCCTTAAGTTGACAATACTTCCTTATTACCAAAATTTTTATAGAAAGAATTACTAATTTATTCTTCGGGTTCTATACAATTGGTATCACCGCGGAGGAAACAAAGCCGATAGCGAATAGCGGATGCCCAGTAGATAAAGGATTTTTCCACATCATTCCATTCATCTGTCATTCCACTCAGATCTTTCGTTCCACCACGCCGGTCAACAGCCTCCAGCAGAATCTTCCCAGTTTGTGCGTCGGTGATCTTTGCCTCCAGACCGGCCGATCCCACAAAGCCAGGTTTTCCCCCAGCTGCGTACCCTTTAATGCCTGTCAAAATCCTGGTCTGAGGAATGACGGAAGTCACCACATCTGCGGTTGGGTCGGAGGCTTCTGCCTCGGTAATGGCGAAGGCTGCCCGCATGACTCCAGGCCCAGGTTCGGTCACAAAGATATAGTTTTTGCTCAGCTCTTCATTGAGGTGAGTGTAGAGAAAATTGGTGAGCATCTGAAGATCTTCGGGAGAAATATCTTTCGTTTCGGGATTCTTCCAAACCGTCACGGAATCAAGAATCACCTTGTCGTAAGAGCGCCAGTCGGCATCTGGACTGATATAGCGAAGCAAAGCCTCGTGCTTCCCCTTTCCTTCTTTAAGGATGGAGTAGTCACTAAGAAAGCCTGTCTTGACAACCTCGCTCCGTTGTTGAGTGGCCGCGCACCCTTGTAGGAGAAAAAGTAACATGAACACAATCAGAGTGGTTCGTTGAATCGTAGCTCGCATGGATTTTCCCTTCCCTATCAATGTGGATTAAACGTAAAAAGGCAACATCCTGACTTTATCCATTCAGGGATATGCTGCCAGCATACTTAGGGCCCTCTCTCCTTCAGGTATCTACCTCCTACAGATTTTCGGCTTTCTTTATTGCGGCGCCAGGATACTGGTCCCATACTTTTTATTACTTTCCGAGTAAATGACTTCCGCGACTTCTTTGTCGGATGTGGTTCCCACGACAGCTTAAAAAAAATGATAGCTGAGCAGATCGTTTTTGGAGCCTATCAAGATATGGGGGAGGAAATTTTAATGAAATTAAAAACCTAAATCAAACCTTCATTCTGGAATGAGAAGAGTACCTAAATAGAGTAAAAATAGGGCGTTTCCCCTTTTTATTTGATAGACTACATCGGTGTATCGCCTCGCCAGAACAGTTTTCGCGCAGCTGCCTCATCATATTACCCAGCGCGGCAATCGGCGCGAGAATGTCTTTTCCACAGATGCCGATCGCCAAGCATATTTAACAAGGGGGGCCGACTCCTACAAGACCGACCGTCAGGGCGCCCGAAGAAACAGGCGCGCACATAAAAGGAAACCGTCCCCCTTTTTGGGAAAGAAGGTAGCCGTGATGATTGTAAAATTCCTTGGCATCGTGGCCTCCCTTCTTCTGTTGACATCCTGCATTGGAGTATTTACGCAATGGGGTGATGAAACCTCGCTTTCCTGGAAATCTTCAACCTTTGACTTCCAATCTCTGGAGGGTAAACGGATAGCCATCTTGGACGCGGCAGTGGGAATGGGTTTGGAAGGGTATCGTCATCAGGTTTCCCAATCCCTCTTCCGTGCCTTAACCAAAGAAAAGCACCCCTTTCACCTCATCTCCCCCCAAGAGACCAAAAGCCAATTGAACCGTGAGGGGTTAGCGAAAACTGTATCAGGCATGGCCTTCGATTACTCTCAGAGTGGCATTTTAGACCGCGGGACTTTGAATCTCATGGCTGACACCTTAGGTTGCCACTATGTGATTCAACCAGGTATGGCGGAATTCCGACAGACTCTAGACACACGATTGCGGTTTTTCGGGCTCCGAGTCTTTCAAACCCGAATCACAAATTTGCGTCTTTCATTTCAACTGTGGGATACCCGTTCAGGAGAAATTGTCTGGGAAAGTTCAGGAGAAGGAACGATGGCTGGTGAGGATGTTCGTGATATCTTGATCCCTTTTGGGGACATCACCCAAACACTTTGGTCAGATATTCTTTCGGATTTTGGCCATCTGCCCGACATTTCTTGAACAGACAACCGCAAAAATCCTCTAAATCTCTAACAACTTGGACTTTGAAAAGACCTTAAAATTTCTTTTGAAATAACTTAAGTTTCACGGGCTTAAAAACACAACAAATTTTGCTCGAGTCAAGAGGCCGGATTTCATCAATTCTGTTTTAAACGAGGAAAATGCACTTCATGACGAAACACCTTACTATTTCAAAACTCAGTGCTTTACTTTTTACTGGATGTGTGATGGTTTTAGGAGCAGCATGCGCCCCTATCTCTGAAGAGGCCAAGCAGACACTTAAGAAGCCAGTAAACTGCGCGACCGCCGAGGGAGACCTCCGGCTCTTGGAACACGAAAGGGCTAACGTGGCCGAGCAGATTGCTGACGGCGTCACAGCCATTGCACCAGCAGGCATTGTTATCGGTGTGGTCACAGGAACCGAAACCGACAAACTCAAGGTTGCAGCCGGACATTACAACGACCTGATTGATATGAAAGAAGCCGAAATCAGAGCCGCCTGTAGTCTCTAGGGATTGAAAACATGCGGAGGTTCACTCCTTTGCCCATGGGATCCCCCATCTACATCCTGGCAATGCAAAGATAAGAGGACTTCAGAGTTTCTTCCCTCGCTGTTAGACCCCACGTCTATGAAGGCGCGGGAGATTTGCAATGTACTATAGTATTTTAACTCTCTAATGAGATTTCCCCTCAACTACACCTTTTGTCCCTCTTCGGAACAAAAACCCAAATGGGCGGGGGAAAATTGCCATGTTTTAGTTAAAGGTAAAATACAATACTATGCAAACAAGAATTTATCTGAAAACAAAGTCGTTATCCCTCCCTACCCATATCACGGTCCGCCAGCTTCCAACGTTTACCAAAGCCTCTAGCCCAAGGATTTGCGGTTAACCCGTGGGCAAGAATGCTCAGAACCACGGTGCATGACACAACGTGAGCCAAAAGGTTGGCGTGAGGAAGATGGGCGTGCAACACGATGACGGCGAACACAATACTCGCAAGGCCGCGCGGACCAAACCACCCCAGAAACAACTTGCCCTCAACACTCACCCCAAGACCGGCAAGCGAGACAAAGACTGGCAACATGCGAATGAGGGTCAGGCTCAAGCCGGCGTATAGGACGATCGCCCAGCTGAAATATTGAAAGGCCTGGCCAACCACTGACGCCCCGAAGATCACCCAGGTCAGCAGCGCAAAGGTATCGCCCGTACCCTCCGCCGCACGCAGGAATGTCTCACGGTGATCCTTGATTTGAACACCGAACAGCAGGCCACCAACGAACGCGGCAATAAATCCACTGCCACCGAGAACTTGCGCCGTCGCGAAGCATCCTACTGCCAGGCCTACAACTGAAAACTGTATCCAGGTGTGAGAAATCCACTGGCGCCGGTGACAGAGGCGAAGGAGCCAGACAGCACCGGCAGTGAACCCGAGCCCAGTCAGGAGCCCAATCCCGATTTCTTGGACGACCAAATGAAGTGCAAGAAAGCCAGCCCCCTCATTGCTGTTATGGCCCAGCGCCAATGCGAGAAAGACAAAGAGGATCGGCACACAGATTCCATCGTTGAGCCCACTCTCTACATTGAGTCCCTGCCGAACGCCATTGGGGACGGCCGTATTCGTGATCACTCCCTTACCCAGCGCAGCATCAGTAGGAGCGAGCAAGGTCGCCAGCAGCGCCACCTCAAAAATAGACAGCTCATGGAATAACACCATCCCCACCCCAAACCCAAGCAGGATGGTCAATGGCAGGCCCACCACCAACAATCGAACTGGCAGTCCCCAAGTCTGTCGCAGGACCCCGAGATCGGCACCAGCAGCATCTGTGAATAGCACCAGGGCCAACGTCAATTCCGCCAGGGTCTTGATAGTTTCCTCATTCACTTCAAGAGAAAGCAGATTGAGACCCAAGGGACCGACAAGTACACCAAAGAATGTGAAAACAATCGGCCCGCTGACTGGTGTGCGCTCCACACCCCCTGCGACGGAACTATAGATGAGAACAAACAACGCCAGAAGGGCAAGCGCTTCATACATCGTGCACCTCTATCATGTATCTGATCACTGGCTACCTAATTCATTGTACAATTGCCCCGAGGACGACCAAGACCTTACCTTATCTCTGCCATTTTTTACTATGGACTCGTTGAGAAAACAAATCGAATTGTTTTTTAGTTAGGACAAAGCGTTCGATAGTATTCCATTGAGCAATTGGCGATGTTCATGTATGGATTGCCGAGGTTACAGAGCTATCCACTGTACTTGGTTTGAATATTTTGTGGCAGGTGAAATGATGGGAAAGGCGAAACGTACCATAGACAAGAAGTTTCTTCCGAATTAAAAATTCCAGAACAATACTATTGAGAAACTGGGATATCAGTATTCCTGGAAAGATGCACCATCAAGCCTGTCCGGGGGTCTGGTGGGATGCGGAGGCGAGGGAGGATATGCCAAATGTAGTGGTGAAAGATAGTAAAAAAAGATTCACAACCTCCATTCGACTGGTTGAACGTCTAACCTGTCATAAGTCGGCCTGGGGAAAAAACCACGACAAACGTCTTTCCCATTTCAATCCAACAGACTTCCCC
>JAZFZJ010000282.1:0-2921 GCA_036443915.1 Nitrospirales bacterium | reverse complement strand
CTTAAGGAAAATAATCCATAAGGAAAATGGTCTCAGGATAGACCAGAGATTTAGTAGTCGTCCCCGTGCCCGCCTTGTTTGACCTCTCGTATACTCCAATCTACAGCCAGTCGAAGTTTTTCCAATTCGGGGTCTTCTGAATGAACGGTCCAAATCGTCTGTTCCAATTCAGTGAGCACTGGAAAGGCGCGGAAATCTGGGGATTTGCCAAGTGTCCAGACGAGCTCTGTTTTTACACGGATGTCCACTTCTGGGTTTTTGATCATGTCAAGAAATAGCGGAGTGGGACTGCTGTCTCCAGTCAAAGCGGCGATCCGACCAAGCCCCTTGGCAGCCGCGGCTTGAATAATGGGGCATTCGGCCGTTCGTAACAGTTGCAATAAATAGGGCCTGGCGTGAAGCCCGAAAAATCCCAGAGCTTGTGCGGCCTCAGCGGCGAGTGTTTCTTTTTGCAATGCCTCAACGAGAGGAGAAAAGCCTTGGGAATCTCGAATTTCCCCTAAAAGCAAGATCACACGGTGCTGCCGAAGGAGAGACGACCGAGGGTCGTGGAGTACCTGAATCAATCGATTAATCTGCCCCCATTCCGCTGCCATCAACACCGGGAAATCATAGTATTGGAGAAATAAAACGATATGATTAGTTGGATCAAGAGTCTGAGTATTGGGTAATTGTTTAGCGGCTGCAATCCCTTCTCCAAAGATAATCCGATCAATCTTCTTCCAATGGATGGGTTCCCCTAGGTACTGATAGGCCACGTAGCAAGGGGGAGTCGGTGTTTGAGCCGATTTCCCTTCTGGGAACAAGACATTTTCTGACATAATCGAAGGCGTGATGTCAGTAAACGATCCTTCACAAATCATTTGCAGTATAAGATTTTGGGAATCATGATCAGAGGGAGGGGCTATTGTATAGCCCAACTCCGTCATGCGGTGAGTGAGTACATCCAAAATGGCCTGAGAATCTATGCCCTGGGCGGGGGAGGTGAGGTGAAGATTTATCCCCAAGGTCGAGGTCTCAGAAAGCCCAGGAAGAGATTGACGGGAGTGGCGAAGTTCACTCCCCTGAACCAGGTGAGTGTGTAAAAGAAGGAAGACACTGAGAAAAATAGTCGGAGCCTTCCACCAGGTTTGGTTAAGCCATCTGCGTATCAGTGGGAGGAATGTTGCAAATTGCCACGATGGGGCACCCCCGGTGAGATCAAAAACCAGGAGGCAATTGTTCGGGTGGGGTATGTCCACATGTAACTTCTGGAAAAGAAGAGAGACCTTACCCCATGTATGCACCATTTTTTTTCTCATTGTTTTTAAAGAGTGAGGCATTTTCTTCTATCCTATAAGATCTGCCATTCGTGGTCTGTGAGTTAGGTTACCAATGGATACGTGTAAAGAGACTTATAGGCGAATGGGCGTGGTTTCGGAGACAAACCTTCCCAAAAAATGGAATGTGATTCTCATGCAACTTGGATTCAAGTGGGTAAACAGCCTAAAACCAATGGCAAGGAATTTTCAATCCTTTTTTGCGTGTTGGGGGAAGCGTTCTTTTCCTCATAAGAAATGCGGATTCTTAGGCGGCATTTTTCTTACCTTTTTCCTCTTAGGATTTTCAAGCCAATCGTATAATGGGTTTCCTGTCGAGCATCATGCCATTCCTTTGGATGAAATCTTGTCCGGTGGGCCTCCAAAAGATGGTATTCCGTCCTTAGACAATCCTCAATTCGTTCAGGCGAAGGACGCCGACTTTTTGGACGACAAAGACCGGGTCTTGGGTATTTCAGGACCTCATCAGGCCAAGGCGTATCCCATTAAGATTTTAAACTGGCACGAAATTGTCAATGATACACTGGGCAACCTCCCGATTGTCATGACCTACTGTCCGCTGTGCGGAAGCGGGATTGGCTTTAAACGTATAGTGGGCACCAAAGTGGTGACGTTTGGGGTGTCCGGCCTTCTGTATCAAAGTGATTTGTTGATGTATGACCATCAAACCAACAGTCTGTGGTCACAGATGGCCATGAAAGCGGTAACCGGAGACTTTGTTGGCCAAACCCTTACCCCAATATTTGTTGAGCACACCACTTGGGAAGATTGGCGTCAAACTCACCCAGAAAGCCTTGTTCTTTCAATTCAAACTGGTCATTCCAGAAACTATGACCGAGATCCGTATGCCGGTTACTCGAAAATCGACGATTTGTTCTTTCCTGTTGGTCGCACCGATGGACGATTCCCACCGAAAGAGTGGGTGTTAGGGGTAGAAGTGAACGAAAAATTTAAAGCCTACCCTTTTATGGAGCTACGGAAAACTACCGGGAAAATTCGTGACAAGCTGAATGGGCAAGATTATGTGGTGTGGTGGGATCCTCAATCACAAAATGCGAAAGCCATTGGAGAAACTGGGTTTCCGTTGCCTGCGGTCCAGACCTACTGGTTTGCCTGGGCCGCTTTCCACCCCGAAACGGAAGTGTTTGTAGCCAAATAATAGGCAAGATTTGGTAAATGCCTCTGGAATACTCCCACGGTATCCTGCTAATGTACCTTTTATTTTGCAGGATGATGGTCTGAACACTAATGGAGTGGAGAAATTCATAGCCCCTTTGAAATGTTCATCCCAATGAATCGTGGGAGGTGGTCTGATGGTGTGTGAAGAATGTGCTCATGAATGCACGAGGTCGGATTTTATTGTCCTTAGAAATCTTTGTGACCATTTATATCTAGATGCTCTTGCCCAAAAGTCTTCTCCATCCCATGCTCCTGTGAGAGGAAGTCTGGAGACGAGTCAGAATGGGATTCGGAAAACGGGAAATCATATTATGAGGGGCGAGAGAAGGAAAGCGGTGTTGAGGACTTTTGACTTAGGTACCAGAAATATTTTGGGATTATCGAACTAGAGGGGAAGGAAACGTTAGGCAAACACATTAATGT
>JAZFZJ010000281.1:0-6405 GCA_036443915.1 Nitrospirales bacterium | reverse complement strand
AATTGGCATAAGCTTTCTCCCACCTTATGTCTCATGATGTTCAGGCCGATCTATCAAACTTACGCTTTGAAAGTACTGGCTTACCCCCCCACCCTTACAAAAAAAATCTCCTACCCCTTTATAAAAGCAAGTTGAACTATTTTGCCAAAACCAATATTTGTATTTCAAAGTTTCAATAAGAAATTGAAAACGAGATCATTGTTATAGCTAATTTTCATTTTCCCTAAACCCAACGACTTTCCTGAGCAATATGTTCTTTAAACTATGTGAATAACTATAATCTCAGCAACTCCCCATCGACAAAAGACACCAGGTACCATCAAACACCGGCCTATGGCTAAAATAGGGTCATCTTGCCCAGATAATGATGCCAGAGTCCCGCTTGCGCTATCCAAAGGTAAGACCTGGCTTAATCCCAATCGTCCAATTACATCTCTAGGAGCTGGCCATCCTCTGCTGTATGACAGGGGCTTCAAAATTTTGAATGGGCGGCGTTGGGTTGTTTTTAACTTTACCAAGGTCATTTTTGTCTGAGAGTTGGGAGAGTCCTTGAAGATGTCCCAGAGAAATATTATCAATACCCTGTTTACTTTGGGGGAATGTTGAAAAAAGCCGCCAGCGGCGTTCTCGCCATTTTGCCGTGCTCACGCACTCGCTGTACGCTCCACGCGTCAAAATAGCTGTGGCCTTGCTGGACGGACTTTTTTGAACATTCCCTCCAGCTATTGGTATCGGTACTCCCTCAAGCATATTTGTGCGTTGTGCGGGAAATATTCAACACGCCCTTTGGGAAAATGCTAATCGTCACGATTTTCGTTCGATGGCAGGCCAGCAAATAATCAACAAAATCCCCAATGATCAGGTTTGGACGACCCGAACCCTTCGTGACCACCCTGCAGATCAACATTTTTGTGACTTGAGGCCATTCCATATTGATGGCTCCGTATCCTTTTGTATCAATGCTGTATAATTTGGCCCACCCATACGGTCTCCCCGACTTTTTTCGGTCACGACTGATAAGTGAATTTTTCAAGTCGAGGATCGTTGACAAGGAGATCTCAAAGGGAACGACGGTGTGAAGAGAGTACTTGAACAAGAGTTTGCATGTTTTGACTCCCTGAGAGTTTAAATTTTTTCGATTTTTTACCCTCTTTCAAGTCTTAGCCTGATTTTTCAATCCCCATATTTTTGATTCCGGTGAAGAACGTAATGGGTTTGAAGTCGTGAAGTTCATCTACACCGCCTGTCCTCAATGATGGATGTCCCGTGGGTCTTTCCTCCCGTGCTAGTGGGAGACTCTTTGACTTTTCAATTACCGAGACGGCTGTTGAACCCAGTATTTTTCATACTCCCGCAAGTGTGTGAGCGTTTGAAGATCTGGAAGACTGTCTAAGAACACTTTTCCCTCCAGATGATCCACCTCATGTTGAATGACACGTGCAAAAAAATCTCGGGCTTCAATCTCCACACCATTTCCTTGCCGATCAAGTCCAACCACTTTCACGGACCTCCATCGTGGCACTAGCCCTCGTAAATCCGGAACGCTCAGACACCCCTCCCACCCATTCTCTATTTCTTCAGTATGTTCAACAATTTTGGGGTTGATGATAATCGTCAGAGGGACAAGGGCCTGGTTCGGATATCGTGGATTTTCAGGTGAAATCTCAATAACAATGATTTGGTTGGGAGCGTGTACTTGAGGAGCAGCAAGACCAACACCATTGGCGTCCCGCATGGTCTCGACCATGTCATCAATGAACCGTTGCATTCCCTGCGATGGTAAGTCGTTTTTGGATACGAACTCAGCACTTTTTCGAATCTGAGGGTGTCCAAGCCGAGCAATCTTTAACAAAGACATCGTGGTTTCTCTCCTGATGTGTTGCTCTCTATTTTGGGGTTACTATCGCTTGAGTTCAATCGGTCGTGGCAACACTGGCCCGCAGTGTATCGGCTGGAGTCTGAAATGCCAAGGAACTCCGATGAAGTATGCCTTTATCCGCCCCCATCGCCCGGAAGCTCCTACTGCACGGGTGTGGTAGCTGCCCGGTCCGTTGCCGTGTAGCCTGCGACTGACATCACCGCACCAAAACCCAGCCAACCCGAATGGATCACGCCTTTATCTTCCGCCTAGGAATCGAATGACCTCAACAACCCCGTGAAGCCTATAGAGCACCATGGCCTAGCGTGTGGCAGCGGATTTTCGCCTACATTCAGACTCGAGCCGGGTGAAAGAGCGGGAAAAGGGAAGAAAGAGTTGTGTGGGAAAGTGCTTAGGCTGTCAGGGGGGGCACGAATTTTTTTTAGGAGGTTGTGCTCAGCTCCTCTCTGTTTTCTGGTCCCAATGGGCGAAACATAATAAGCAATGCAGGCAATAACGTGAGATTGCTCATAAGCGCAATCAGCATGGCAAAGCCTGTTAAGAGTCCGAAATATATCGTTGGGATAAAGCTGGACAAGGCAAGGATGGAAAAGCCTGCTGCAATGGTGAGGGAGGTGTAATACATCGCAATGCCAATGCTGCCATGACACGCCTTCACGGTCGCCATATAATTCCCGTATTTTCTAAATTCCACTTGAAATCGATGGACATAGTGAATCGCACCGTCGACACCAATCCCGATGGTAATCGCGGCAATGGTAATAGTCATCAAATCCAATGGTATACCTACCCATCCCATGAGACCCAACACCAATCCTGCAGCCAGCACATTAGGCATGATCGCCAAGAAGGAAATAAACACACCTCGAAAAAGGACGATAAACATGGCCAGAATACTCAGGAAGACCGCACCCAAGGTGAGAATTTGGGACTTATAGAGGCTTTGCAGCAAATTGTTATAGAGGACCGCTAATCCTGTCGGATGAACATTCATCGTCCCGAACTCCATATCGTTTACCAAGTAGGCTTTGATTTTATTGATAAGGGCTTTCCGTTTGAGATTGGGGGCTGATTCTATTAGCCGCATGGTAATGCGGGTTTGGTTCCCGTCTTCAGAAAGATATGGATCAATGAGCGCCTCTTTGACATTTTCTGGCAGCCACTTTCGGAGTAAGGCCAATTCATATTCCTCGGGCATTTGCCCATCGTTGAGTTGCTTAAATACTTTCCAGCCGGTGGCAATGGAAAGCACCTTGCCGACTTCGGGGAGTTGATCTAGGTAATCATGGATTTTCTCTACTTTTTCTAACATATCCCCATTAAACCAGTAAGTCGTCCCTTGCGAATCCTCCTCCTCAGCAAAGGGGTCTTCAAAAACATCATCTGCGGCTCCTAACTCCTCCAGGGAAGCATAAAAGTCGGCATTGGCATCAATGACAAAATCGAGAGGAATCGTTCCACCTAATTGCGTATCAATTAACTCCATGCCTTGGTAAATTTCCGTTGAGCTCTTAAAGTGATCGATAAAACGGTTTTCTACTTCCAATTGGGAAATACCCAGGCCCCCGGCCAATGCCAAGGCTACGCAAAAGAGGACGATACGCTTTGGGTGGTGTTGAGTGAGGGAGGCCAGGGCCGAGGTGAAGGCTTGGGTGGAGTCGGAACGGGCAAGCACTCTTTCCGGACGTAGCAACGTGAGCACCGCAGGAAAAAGAATAAAATTGAAGACCAAGGCAAACGCTATTCCAATAGTCATCAACCATCCAAAGTCAATGACCGGCCGGATATCGCTGACAACGAGTGAACAAAAGGCGACAATGGTCGTGAGGGCTGTATAAAAACATGGCTCTGCCATGATTCGCATGGTTTCGAATACCAGGGTTTTCTGATCTGCCGCGGGTTGGGCTGCGCATAAGATTCGATATCGCACAATGAGGTGTACCGTTAACGACATGGTGATAATGAGTAACAGGGAAATAAAATTTGAAGAAATGACCGTGATTCGCCAATCGAAAAGTCCCAGGAAACCGACCATGACCGTAATCGAGGTCAGACAACACAACATAGGAATCGCGACCCATCGGAGTTTCCTAAAAAAGAAACTCAGGGCAACAATCAAAAAGCAGACTACTCCTACACCGAAAACACTAATGTCGTATTCAATAAAACTGATCATGTCCGAAGTAATCATCTGAGGCCCACCCAAAAACATATGGGCGGTATCTCGGTATTTGTCCATTATTCCCCGGATGGTTTGAATTTCTTGCCGTTCCGTGGAAATGACCATCGCATGATAGTTTTTAAATTCCTGGGTGACACGCTCCAACTCATCTGACTCCCCAAACGTCAGTCCTGACAACCTTTTCTTTTCGCTAAGGACATTCCGCTTCGTTAAGAGAGACAAATACGTTTGGTCTTGCTTGAATATCAATTGGAGCGCCGTTGTTCGGCCATCTAAACTAACGAGATTATTTCCGTAAATAGGGCTTTCCCGCAATTCATGGCGGGCCAGTTCCTTATCAACATCCGGTTTCTCCAAGGTGTTGACTTCCGCACCATCGGTGAGTTCAGAAAGGGTGACTTTGGGACTGTTCAATAAGGGGACATCTAATATAGTAGTGACCGAGGACACTCTTGGTAATTGGGACAATTCATCCCGAAGGGCCTTGAGCCCGGCGAGGGAGGCTGGGGACATAAGGTCATCAAATGGGGTATAGGTAATGATAAGGAAGTCATCGGATCCGTAAAGCTCACGGGTGGACCGGTAATACTCTAAGTCCGGGTCGTTTTCCAGAAGAATGGACTCGGCAGAAGCATCCAGCTTTAGATTCGGACTAAAGGAGGCAAAAAATCCTACAATCAACAAAATGATCAATAAGGAAATAACTGGTTTTTCTATGACACCTTTTTTGTACCAATTTAAAATTAGCTCCTCCATGGAATAAAATGGCCTCTCCAGTTAGTAGCGAATGATGGTGGGTTCAATCCCATGTCTTCAAAGCATTTCACGGAGTATTGATATTTCCACACTCGAAAAGAGAGAAAATCCGTGAAACGGGCATTCGAAGGGTCCAGTCTAGATGGACGGTAACTGCTTTATATTGCTGACCAGCCCTATTATAGAACATTACAAGGTCTGTTGAATAATTCAAGAATCCCCCAACTTGGCAATGCCTGGCAAATACGATAAAACATCTACCTCGTGACATGAGGCATTATGAGGATAAGGGGGTGTTCAGAAGGGCCGGAGTCTCACCCGCCCAAGCCCAGCGCGTCAAGACGCGCCTCTCCTCGGGCAGGCCCGCAGGCACTTTGGCGTGCGGAACGTACAGGTAAGGACATGAGCACGACGAAAGAGTGAGAAGGGTGGTAGATGCGAAAATAGCTGAATTGAGTTTTGGAGTAAGTGGCTTGACGGTTTTCGGACTTTTCTGATCGAAAAACCAGATCAGAAAATCCTGGAGTTTCTAACTGACTGGGTTAGTTTCCCCTTTGTTGCCCGAGCGGAAAATTTTTGTCTATAGCAGAAATGTTTGAAAAAAAATCCCATATCCAGATTTTTCTTCCCTAGTGAATATCCCAGTTTGCCTACATGCGGCCAGGAAAACCGTTTAAACCCATGGTCAACCCATTCATGAGCCACACGACCACCTGTCCTGTATTGCGATTATGCCAGATGACATCGGCCTTTCCATCACCGTCTGTATCACCAACTCGGGCAATATGCCATTCTGTGGGCAGGTCGTTTAAGGAGCCAACTTCCTCGATTTTTTCCCCATTCATTAGCCATACGGCCAACCCTCCCCCTGTCTTGCGCCACACTATATCCGCCATCCCATTGCCGTCTACATCGCCAAGACCCGCAATCTCCCAATCCATGGAAGCACCGCCGGGAACACCAACGGAGGCGATGGTCAGACCATTCATCAACCATACCGCGACCGCACCACTCGTGGTGTTGCGCCAGACCACGTCAGCCTTGCCATCATCATCCACATCACCTACCCCAACAATCTCCCAATTTAAATCCACACCCGCCAGAAGACTTGGCGAGACTATCGTACCCCCATTCATCAACCACACGGCCACGCTTCCCGTGACGGTATGACGCCAGATGATATCTGCCGTCCCATTGCCATCCATATCCCCCACTCCCTTAATAACCCATTCCGTTGAAGCGCTACCGGGTAAACCCACCGATGCGATGGTCAGGCCATTCATCAGCCATATCGCAACTCCACCACTTTTGGTGTGGCGCCAAATAATGTCAGCCTTGCTGTCGTTATCCACATCACCTAACCCAACAATCTGCCAGTCTAAGGACACATAATCTAGAAAATCTGAGGAGGCGACCGTCCCACCATTCATCAACCACACCGCCACACCGCCAGTTTTAGCATTGCGCCAAACAATGTCGGCTTTCCCATCCCCATTCAAATCAGAACTGACAGGAGCACCAGGGGGCAAAGGTTGTTGTTGACTGAGGAAAACTCCAGATTCCGATGTGAAACTCACTCCTTCGGGAA
>JAZFZJ010000280.1:0-9488 GCA_036443915.1 Nitrospirales bacterium | reverse complement strand
ACCGATTCCTCTTCAGCCCGTGTAACCTTGGGAGAGGTGTTACAACCCACGACATTGCCCAAGGTGACAACGACTATCATGCTGCACAACCCCAAGTTAGCGATGATATTTCGCGTGCTCAAAACCTCACCTCCACCAATCCAGCCGCCATAACGGTACCCAACACCTCTCGACCGGAATTTCGGTTTTTTACAGGAATCATCTCTCCATTCTTTCCAGCAGCTTTCGCGAGTCCCACCGTCTGAACTAACAGGCCACCGCGTCGAACTTCAATAATGACCCGATCACCTTTCCGAATCACTGGGGGGTCATCTAACATGATTTTCCGAATGGGTTGACGAGGAGACAACGGGCGAAGCACTTGTTTGCCAATCACCGCCCTAGGGTCAAGAACGAAATCATGCGATAGGGAAGGTACATCGACCGTCATTACTACCAAATCATCTGCCTCTACTATTTCTCGTGGTTTGATCCAACGGGTCGGGGCAGGCACTTTGACTCTGGCCTTCAATTCTCCGATGACATTCACCGTCTTGATGAATTGCGAATTCACGAAGACCCCAACCCGAAACGCCTGACGTCCCATTCGACCCCCACCGGCTATTTTTTGAACCTCCAGGTGAAGTTTCCCTTTTGGAACTCGAAGAGCCTCCTTGGGAAACAGCACTCGTAAGGTCACCTGATGATGAGGCCGTCCATAACGCCGCATGAGCTCGGATAAGATCGCTCGTTCAAAATCACTTGAACCCACGGATTGAACGGAAAGACCGGCCCGCGTGGGTTTGGGGGCGCTTCTGGCCCAGGCCGTATCTATCGCCCAATCCCATCCACCGAACACCAACAGACATAGGAGGAACGTCAATCGGTTCATCTCATTACCTTCTCAGGGTATTCACCACTTGCATCATGTCATCTGATGCCTGAATAACTTTAGCATTCAATTCATAGGCCCGTTGGGCCACGATCATATTGACCATTTCATCCGCAATATTCACATTGGATATTTCAAGAAATCCTTGTTGGATCAACCCAAACCCTGTGGAAAACCCAGGCGTGCCCTGTTGAGCCGGACCTGACGAAGAACTTTCTAAAAACAAATTATTCCCCTGGGCAATCAAGCCTGCCGGGTTATCAAATCGTACCAACTGAATTTGTCCGACTTGAGTCGCCTGGGACACTCCGGGCAGGAGTACCGAAACCGTCCCATCCTGGGCAATATCAATTTTCAAAGACCCTGAAGGAATCGTAATAGACGGGATAAGCGTATCTCCATCTCCCGTCACGACATTGCCAGTATTATCTCGTTTTAACGATCCAGCCCGGGTGTACATCGTGGTGCCATCGGGACGGGAAACTTGAAAGAACCCTACCCCTTCAATCGCCATGTCCAATTCACTAAACGTTTGTTTCAAGCTTCCCTGCACAAATTCCTTAGCCACGGTGACAGGCCTCACCCCTAATCCTACCTGCATCCCAACAGGAAATTGTCCAACATTCGATGCACTGGAACCTGGCAACCGAGAGATTTGGTACAGGAGATCCGCAAATTCTGCACGACTTCGTTTAAACCCTGTCGTGTTGACGTTGGCCAGATTATTGGCAATGGTATCAATATTCAATTGTTGGGCGAACATGCCCGTGGAGGCTGTATGCATCGCTCGAATCATCGCCGTTGATCTCCTTTCATCGCGTCTCTCCTCTTCATGCTTCCCATCAAAGTATTAAACTTGTTGTTTCCAATTGTCTTGATGACGAAATCTTCTATCCTTGGACTCGCCCGGCTTGAATGGCTTGGCTCGCCATCTCATCCATGGCCTGAATAGCTTTTTGCATTTGTTCATACTCACGAGTCACTTTTATCAGTTCCACCATATCCATGGAGGGATTCACATTCGATTTTTCCAACATGCCTTGATGCACCTGAGTGTCTTTTGCCCGAGTCGTTTGTTCGGGAACAGTCCAGAATAAGTCGCCCACCTTGGCCGTCTGTTGCCCTTCAGCAATCTGATCGAGCCTCAATTTGTCCACCACCACATTGTTGACGCTAATCGTTCCTGCGTTATTGATGACAAGTTCTCCCACCGGCAATTTGATTGGTCCCTTTTTCCCCATCAGAGGATCCCCGGTATGCGCCACTAAGTTTCCGGCCGAATTCCTATGGAGCTTTCCTCCTCGGTAATACCGGAGCCCCTCCGGGGTTTTCACCACCAAAAATCCTTCTCCTTCTAACGCCACATCCAACGCCTCTCCCGTACGGTGGAGAACTCCTTGTGATCGATCTGCGAGAAGCGCATCCATGCGGGGAAATAAATCAATTCCAGCGACAGAAGGACCGGAGGTGTGGCCTAAAACGGTGGCAAATACTGGGCTGTCTTTTTTAAACCCCGTTGTCTGAACATTGCCAATATTATGGGAAAGGACTTCCAAGCGCCGTTCAAGCGTAATAGCCCCAGCCAGGGGAGGGTAGATTCCACGATTCATTTCTGTCTCCTTGCCATGTGTCATGAGGATATTCTGCAACGGATATGCCAATAGGTCGCCGTGGCATTTCCGGAAGGTAGGACTTCCACTCATTCTTTCCACGGAAATTTTTTCTTCCTGTAACTTCGTTTCATTCCTACACTCCTGCCTAGGCACAGGCAGCCTTCCCGGCAGGTATTGCCCAGCTGGGTGTGCTTTCCGCAATTGCCAGGGATTCATCCCTTTCTTCAAAACCAGCAGAGTCCCCGGCAGAACTTTCCCAACAAGCGGGATCCTGCCTAGTCTGGCTACACTCAACCTCGTTCCAATTTTCTGACTAAGTGGCGATACTACCGGAAGGAAGACCCTTGGGGTAAAAACGGATGGGAAGCCGCAACGCGAGGACTGGTGTCACGGAGAATAATGAGTTCTACTCGACGATTGGAAGCTTGGCCTTCCAACGTAGCATTCGATTCAATGGGACGAGTACCCGCGAATCCGGTTGAGGAAAACCGATCAGACCGCAATTGATGGAATTCAGTTAAATATCGAACCAAGGTGTTTGCCCGCGCAGTAGAAAGATCCCAGTTCGACGGAAAAGCGGCTGTTCGAATGGGCTGATTATCGGTATGCCCTTCCACGGCGATGAGATTCGGCAAATCTCTGGCTAACTCGGCAATCAAATCAATGAATTCTTTTACTTCGGGATTGATATCGGCACTCCCAGTACGAAATAAGGCCTCGTCTTTAATCCGAATATTTAACCCACGATCCGACGAGGTAATTTGGACCCCTTGAGGAACTTTGGCAACCGAAAGAGTATTCGCGACCTTGAGATAGGACCGACTCTTGTCCTTGGACTGCTGGGAATCTTTGACGCCGATCTGCTTACTCTTGGAAACAGGAAGATCCAGGACACTCACTTCACCAATGGGTTTGGAGTGAGAGAAGGATGCCGTGAGTGAGTCGCTGAGTACGCGGTATTTTCCCTCGTTCACCGACGAAATCGAATACATCACGACAAAGAAGGCAAACAGCAAGGTAATGAAGTCGGCATACGAGACCAGCCATCGTTCGTGATTTTCATGTTCTTCGTGTTTCTTTTTCACCTGGCTGTTCCAAAATGGTCACGGTGCCCCCTAGAACCATCCCCTACTTTTTCGCTTTTTCCGAGGTCGGCAAAAACCCACTCAGTTTTTCTTCAATCATCCTGGGGTTCTCTCCTTGCGCCACCGATATCAACCCTTCAATGACCATCAGCTTTCCCATAACTAACTCTTTGGCCTTCATTTTGATCTTTCCTCCCATTGGCAGGAAGAACAGATTGGCAGCCCCAACTCCATAGACCGTCGCCACAAACGCCACCGCGATACCTCCACCAAGCTTGGAAGGGTCGGCCAAATTTTCCATCACATGGATTAATCCCAGTACCGCTCCAATAATCCCCACTGTGGGCGCATAGCCACCTAACGAATCATAGACCTTCCCTGCTGACGTAAATTCTTCCTCAAATACTCCCACTTCGACTTCAAGGATCTCACGGATTTTAGGTGGTTCGGTTCCATCTACAACCAATTGGATGCCTTTGGCCATCAACGGATCGTGGATCGTCTTGATCTGCCCTTCTAACGCTAAGAGACCCTGCTTTCGACTAATGTTTGACAATTCAACAATTTTGGTAATGATTCCTGTCATATCGACATGCACATTGCCAAAAACCATCCCGACACTACTCAACGCCTTCAAAAAAACTGGCATAGGATATTGAAGCATCACTGCGCCAAGCGTTCCCCCCATCACAATGAGAAAAGCCGTAAATTGCAAGAGGGAACTGATATGGCCGCCTTCAAGGTGTTGTCCTCCAATGATGGCCCCCACGGATAACAGAATACCGAGGATCGATAGAATATCCATTGAAAACTGATTTCCCCCTAACCGGATTTCTTAATTCCAAATAACAGGTCAAGATCCAATAAAATCAGTAGACGCCCATCCACTCTTCCCACGCCTCTGTGAAATTCATCAGCGCCACCCCGACCAGTGGAAAGCGGCGGTTCGATTAAATCTTCTGGAAGCCGCAAGACTTCCTCCACAGAATCTACCATAAATCCCAAAATCAATCGGGCCACTTCCACCACGATAATTCGTGTATCCTTTGTGGGTTCCGTGGAAGATAAACCGAATCTGTTGCGAAGATTAATAATGGGAATGATCTTTCCACGAAGGTTCACAACCCCATCCACATAATGCGGCGCATTGGGAACATGTTCCACATAATGCGGCGCATTGGGAACATGAGTAATTTCTACCAATCGAATAATTTCCTGAACTCCGAGAATATCAATCGCGTACTCCTCTGGGCCAAGCTGAAAACTGACCAGTTGGTGCATTTCCACACTGCCTTCTAAGGTATCCTCATAGGGTTTGGCTTGTGTCATCGTGCTTATCATATGTCTGTTTCCTCTAGCTTATCGCTATTTATATCAGATAAAGAACACATGGCTTAGGAGAGTACTATGATTTTTTATTTTTGAAATAGCTATACGTAACATCTTTAACGATATATGTTCAGGAGCGATCGCGTTCCAGAATTCCTCAACATCCTTGAACAGGTATTCTTGCTACATACGGAATGATCCACGCCCAGGCCACGAATGAGAAACCCATTGGACTTCATTGAACCCCATCACACGTCATTGGTGACAGTTTTCGAAAGGTAAGAACCCATACCAATTTCACGAAATCTCTCCCATTTCACAACAATACAACGCATTGGCACCTTGAGGCTCCACCGACAGCTCTGATAGGGTAGGGAATATTATCTTTTATTATGCTCCATAGCCCTAAAGGATTCGTATCATGAACAGACCAGCCAAGGCTCAAGCCGATCGATTAATGCTCGATGCCAAAAAAGCGATCCTCCAAGAACAACATCGACGTTTTCAAAACCTTCAACGTGAAGAGCGTTGGGATGAGGCGTGGAAGCAATTGCATATCACCTTAACCTGTGCGGCAGATCTGCTTAAAGACTCCGTCAGTATGTTGGAAAAGATTGTGACTCAAAAGAACCAGTTGCCGCCCCCAACATCTTCCGCATCTGAGGAAAATCCACCTCTTTAAGTCAAACCAGCTCGTCCCTGGGGACTCATGTCGAAGGAGATCATCCTTGACACCCCTTCTCCTGTCAGGACGTTACAATTTAAACGTCTCAATGGTTTTCTGAAGATCCCCCGCCAAGGAACGTAAATCATGGCACGCACTGGCGGACTTGGCGATTCCACTGGTTGTTTGACGGGTCATTTGAGTCATCGCCTCTAAATCACCGGCGATTTGCCGCGTGGCGTTTGATTGTTCTTCCGCTGCATTGGCAATTTGGTGAATCATCTCTGCCGTCGAATTGATCATCGATTGAATGTTGGATAAGGCTTGTCCAGTTGTATTTGCCAATTCCACCCCTTGTTCAACTTGAATGGTCCCCTGATCCATTGAGGCAACCGCACTCTTGGTATCCTGCTGAATTTGTCGAATCATATCCCCAATTTCTTTGGTTGCTTTGGTCGTGCGTTCCGCCAATTTCCGAACCTCATCGGCCACAACCGCAAATCCACGCCCTTGCTCCCCAGCTCGAGCGGCTTCAATAGCAGCATTGAGGGCCAGTAAGTTCGTTTGATCCGCGATGTCTTCGATGACACGAACGATCTGACCAATTTGATCAGATGAACGGCCTAAGGTCATAATAATATTGGCTGCCTCGACCACAGCTTGAGAAATTTTTTGCATTCCGTCCACGGTTTGCGTCATGATCTCCTGTCCGCCTCTGGCGGTGTCAGCAGTTTCCTGGGCAATACGCGAGGCTTCGTTTGAGTTTCGGGCCACCTCTCCCGCAGTCATCGTCATTTCCTCAACCGCCGAGGCCGATTGAATCACCCGAGCATCCTGCCCTTTTGCAGCGTGAACGACCCCATCGGCGGTGGAAGACAATTGGATGGTGGAGGTCGCCAGTCGATTGGTGGCCTGATTGACGAGGGAGAAGGCGCGATGCATTTTTTCGATAAAGAAATTGAAGTAACGGCCTAACTCGGCAATTTCGTCCGAACCACGCCCCACAGGCACCCGCTTGGTCAAGTCTCCATCGCCCTGGGCAATATCACGAGAAATGGCCGTTAGAGCATGAAGCGGTTTCAGGACAAAAAGGTGAACCAACCAATACACCGCTCCTAAAAAGACCGCGATGATCCCCACCATCCATAAGCCTGAATGGAGGACAGAACGAGCCATCGCCTCTTTGGCCTGCGTCATTGGGATGGAAATGGATAACATGCCAATGACATCTCCCAAATTTTTTCCGACATGACAATTCACACATGCTTCCACTGAAGCCAAATCTGCACTGGCTCTTAGAAACGTCGGAACCCCGTTAACCGTCCGAAACTCGCTCACACTTGCAGCACCATTTGTAATAAGCTTCATCGCCTTGACTTCAAAATCATCTTTGGGGGCATTGTCAGCATTCATTGGGTTATCACTAACTAAACGCGCTTCATAAAATCCCAAGCGTCCTAGTTCTCGTCCAATTTCTTGGGTCGCCGTAGCCGGAAACGGAATGGCATCTGGATTCAGTTCATGTTCTCGTGCCACCTGTACCTGCGAGCCCATGGATGACTTTTTCAATTTTCCCACATAATTTTTTGCAATATAAGCTCGCGTCACTTCAATCTGTGCTTGGATAATCTGTCCTTCATCTTCCAAAAGTTTCCGCAGACGCCCTTCTTCCTGTTGATAAATCACGACGAGACCACACACGATTAACCCGGCCGCTAACGCTCCCAGGGACATGACAAATTTCTGTCCAATTCTCAGATTTCCCATACGCGTTCCTCTTATCATTTCAATGTAAAACGACTGAGCGATGTCTGCAGATCTGCTGCCAATTCGGCAAACTGTTGTGTGGCCTTGGCCACACCTTGAACATGAGTTTCATTCTCCTGGCTCAACTGAGCCACCTGTTGAATACTCGAAGAGATTTGACCGGAAACCTCTGACTGTTGCTGAGTCGATCCCGCAAAATGCTGAATCATATCCACCACCCGTTGCACACCCTTCACAATCTCCGTCAATCGAATTCCCGCTTCCCGAGCGAGTGTCATGCCGGTATGAACCTCTTGGGTTCCAGCCTCCATGGAACGAACGGCTTCATGAGTGCCTCCTTGGACAGATTCGATAACCGTCGCAATTTCTTTGGTTGCCTTGCCCGTCCGTTCAGCTAATTTCCGGACTTCGTCGGCCACTACCGCAAACCCACGTCCTTGATCGCCAGCACGGGCCGCTTCAATGGCAGCGTTGAGAGCCAAAAGATTCGTTTGTTCGGCAATATCTTCAATCACCCCAATGATGTCTCCAATTTCCTTGGAACGCTGTCCCAAATTTTGAATCCGACCAGCCGAATCCTGCATGCGGCTGGACACCGATTCCATTCCTTGTATGGATGAGGACACGATTTCCCCACCCCGGACAGCCGATTCATTCACATCCTTGGCCGTGGAAGCCAAATCCTGCGTATTGCGGGCCATATTAACAGCCGTAGAGGACATTTCTTCCACCGACGCGGCTACCTGAGTGGCTTGATGGACTTGAGATTGGCTAGTCTGAAAAACCTGATGGCCCACTGCCGACAATTGATCCGAGGATTTTGACAAAGCATGTGCTACCGCTCGGGTTTGCAGGAGCATGCGGTTTAACTGATCTAACAAGTTGTTCAAGGCATTTCCCATCTGGCCCAATTCATCTTGGGTCGTGACGGGAACTCGAGGGGTTAAATCACCTTCCGAGGCTTTGGCCGCGACTTCCCAGAATGGTTTCAAACGACTGACGACCTTTCGGCCCATAAAAATTCCAATCGGAAACACGATGAGTAGCCCAACCAACATTTCTGCGAGTGTCTTATTGGTTTTGTCCTGGACTTGACTGAACGCTTCCTCTTCTGGGACTTGGACCAACATGGACCAATGCAACCCTTGAAACCCTTCGCCTTCTTGAAGGTGACTAAATCCAATCACCTGCATGCCTTGCTTTCCAGGATGGTAATCTCCGGTAGTAAATCCTGACTTCCCCTGGACCGCTGACTGGGCTGCCTCTATACCCAATTGAGCGAGATTGGTTTTAAACAGCACATTATCCAAATCGTGAATCACTTCTTCCTGGTGATGAACAGCAGGAGCATATTCCAATATGGTAAAACCTTGGCCATTGTGTAAGGAGAGTTCCGCATGTGGAAATCCTGCTTTTTTTAATCCTTGGTAGGAATGTTGAAAGATCGTTTCTACCATGGAATACTTCATACGTTGGCTCCAATATCCCACAATTTCGCCATGGTCATAGATGGGAACGGACAGGCCAATCGTCAGTCCACTTTCCTTTGGAAAGATGGCTTTGACATCTCGATCCACTGATACCTCTTCCACGAACACGTGTTGTGCCACCGTACCCTTTGAAGATCGGTCCCCTGAAGTCGAACCAGAAATTTTCTTCCGTAAGGCCTGAAACCATGGTGTTGAACCAAAGTTTTGCTCATACAATCCTTCTGTTGGAATGGACTGTCCTTCAGCATCCCGATCATTGACCGCAATAAGCTGACCGTTCAAATCAACAACCTGAATCAAATAGTACATCCCGGAGGTTTGAACATATTCATTCAAGGTTGCAGCAATATCATTCATGTCACTGCCGCGCTGATACCATAGGGTCCGATCATATAACACTCGATTTCGACTCATGGTTTGGGCATCCGCATACCGTTCAGTGAGATGATGGTGAAGCGTTTCAGCGAGGCCTTCTGCCACATATTGGTATTGAACACCCACTTCCTTTTCCAACACCTGCGCAGTCTCAAATAACGAATAGACTTGGACGCTGAGGGGAATGAGAGAGAAGAAAACAAGAATCCACACTAATTTGGTTGTAATGCCGACATTCCACGAATGTTTCATTATGACTATCCTTTTGTTTTAGTTGCCCTATTTCATTCAGCG
>JAZFZJ010000279.1:0-3744 GCA_036443915.1 Nitrospirales bacterium | reverse complement strand
AACACCTGTCACGGAAAGCCTACCTGCTAAATCTGTAAGTGCTTGATTTTATGGAGCCGGCGAGTGGGATTGAACCACCGACCTGCTGATTACGAATCAGCTGCTCTACCACTGAGCTACGCCGGCTCAAAGAAGGAAGAAGGGAATCATGATACGCAACCCGTTTTGCGATCCTTGGTGGGAAGGTTGTTGATGAGGTGGGTTATACCCTTCGTCACCGAGTAACGTCAACTTGGGATGGGCTCACCTAGGCCTCGGGCAAAAGTGGGTTCGACCAAGACCAAGAGATAAGGATTGACAGTTTCTTCTTCTCCGCTGTCCATTGACAAGACTGGGTATATATCTTAACTTCTTAGCCTATTATTTTTACTTTCTGATAAGGCTCTCTCCCCCAAGGGCTTTCTTCCTTCAAGAGAAGGCCCCCAAAAGAGGCGAGGGGGACTTGAGATGTATGAGTTTTGAGGTAAATATTATAATCTGGTGAACATGGGAAGGAACCTTTGGAAAGTGGGCAGTTATTTTAGGGTAATTGGCCCGGGGATGATGTTCGTACTTTGGCTGTTCGTCCCTCCTGTTTTGGCAGAGCCTGATTTTCTGGTGAAAGAGATTGCACTCGCTAAGGACGTGGAAAATCGGAATCCGGGGGGAGTATTCACACCCCCGGCCTACTGCGAAAAGGATAAGAATGGCCAGGCCGCCATCCCCGTGGTCGACATGTCTCACACCTCACAAGTGGTGTTCTGGGTAAAGGTGGCTGCAACAACCAGCGGAGAGCTTCGCCACAGCTGGCATCATCAAATAGACGGAACATGGGCAAAAATCTCTGAAGTCACCCTCCCCATCCGACCTTCCTCAGGGTATCGCATGTGGAGTTTGAAATCTCTTCGTTCTGACCGACACACGGGGGAATGGATGGTTGTAATCGCTCCATCCCATGAACCGGAGCAGATCCTCTGCATCACCCGATTCACGGTACAATGATACAGAAGCCTTCCCAAATTGGAGCGACTCATTTTTCCTACGCTCCTCTCTAAGGAATTGCTCCTTCTTATCTCTTTCACCTCGACCTAACCTTTACTATTCGCTTCTGGCACACTTATGCCCTCCCCCCAATCTTTTGGTTCCTCCGATCTCCCTTCTTCATCTCTCTTTAGCGCCTTTGCTAACCTGATTCGGTTATTCAATCAAACAGGGACTCTGCTTCTGCTCTTTCCTACCCTTTGGTCTCTTTTTCTTGCCTCAGAGGGTTGGCCCAATCCAACACTCCTTTTCATATTTGTTCTTGGTTCATTTGTGATGCGGAGCGCCGGGGTCATTATGAATGACCTGGCCGATCGAAACTTTGATCGCCACGTTCAACGAACCCAACACCGCCCTTTGGCCTCCGGACAACTTTCTTCCACTCAGGCTTGGATGTTTCTTGTTTTATTACTTTGCATCGCTGCAAGCTTATTGTATTTCCTCAATCCTTTGACCATCTTGCTCAGTCCTATTGCCCTGCTGCTTGCTGCGCTGTACCCATTTTGCAAACGCGTGATTCATATTCCACAGTTGATTCTGGGACTGGCGTTTGGCTGGGGGGGAGTGATGGCTTGGGCCGCTGTCCGTAATCATGTCGACCTCTCAGCATGGTTGCTCTTTGCGGCCACCACCTGTTGGGCCGTTGTCTACGATACGATTTATGCTATCCAAGATCGTGAGGACGACCTCAAAATTGGTGTAAAATCCTCGGCCATTTTTTTTGGCTCATCCACGTGGTTAGGAGTGGGACTCGCCGGGTGCGGCATGCTCTTCTTTTTGTCTCTGGTTGGCCAAATTAATCAGCTTGGAATTGAGTATCTTGTGGCTCTTGGTGGGATCGCCATTTTACTGGCTTATCAGGTTGTTCTCCTTCGATCAACGATTTCCACCGAACACACCTTTGCCTTGTTCAAGCAACATTGTTGGGTGGGCGCTATCATTTTGGCTGGCATCTTCTTGGGCCTCGATTAGAATCGCAGGCTCAAAATTTTCACCGTGGGGTCTTGTTGCGAACCTGAATCATTCAGCCAATTATTCCTAAACACCTAACATCCATCTTACAAATTCCAGTTTTCCAAAAACTGTAGCCTACTCTAGAATCTCGTTTCCCTTTTGCTCGAAGCCCTGTTTAACAAGATCGTAGGGACTGTTGAATAAATCAAAATTTTCGGAGCGCCAATCCCCTCTGACCAATTCCATGCATCATCGCAAGCAAGGGGCCTGTTCAAAAAGGCCCACGTACAAACCAAGGGCGGGGCCATTCACTTTTGGCCAAGGCGTAAATCATTCGCTTCTTACTGATCAGAAAGAATAGAGGTGAACAGATGACTTAATCTGGAAGGGAAATAGGATTCTCAGGTATTGGCGCCTGCAGCGTTCCTAAATAATACGTGAGCGCCCGAGCATCTGAATCAGAAATTCCTAAATTGGGCATCCGGGTACGTTTTTTCATGGATTGAGGAGAGAGAATCCATCTATAGATCCATGTGCCATTCAAGCGAAACCCGGCTCGGTCTAAAGCTGGACCGACTAACCCACCTACGTCATTGATGCTATGGCAGCCATTACAGCCATAAGTGTCGGTATAGAGACGCTTGCCTAATTCGGCCTGTTGTGTGCGTTCTTCGTCGGAAATGGTGAGGTCGGGACGAGAAATTTGTGATTTCTTTGGTCTCTTTGAAAAGTAATCAAATCCAGCTTTGGCAGTTTCAAACTTTTCATTGGCTGCGAGGAACACGCCCTCTTCGGGAAGCGTCACTTCTTCTGGCTCGTAATCCTCAAGCTCTTCGTCCGTCAAACTTTCTTCTATGGCCTCTAATCGTGCATCTTCTTTTTCTGTTGCGGCATCAAAGACCTGTTGAGTCTGCTCCATTTCTTGTTTTGCTGCTTGGTAGACCTCTTCTAATTCTTTTTTACGGCCTTCCACATCATAGGTTAATGACGTGCCATGTAAGGTGCGAACATACGCGACGATTCCCCAAATTTCTTCTTCGGAAAGGGTATATTTAAACGTCGGCATGGTAGAGACGGCAAAATAATCCATATCATCTAACACAACTGGATCTTCCGTATCCCGCATCTCTCGATAGACGGTATCGAATATTTCCTTATCACTAAAAGTAGACATCTCCGAATTGGAAGCCAAATTTTTCGGTCGGGGGTCGGGCATGCGCTCCCAATTAAACCCCTCACCCTGCTGGCCGGATTCTCCATGACAATGGCTACAATAATGGTTATAGAGCTTCTTGCCTTTGGCGGTTCGTGCATCGAACACACATCCGTAGAAGAAAAGACTGGCGGCTAACCCTATAGCCACGCAACTCAACAATTTTCCCGTCACATTTCCTTTGGCCACGCGTTTCATGCTGATTGGCCCTTTCTCAATTTCCGTGCCACTACCAATTCAAAAGCGGCTGCCAGAGCAAGCCCCAAAATGACCCACCCGAATATAGAGTTATCCACACTGGGTTCAGCACGAATGTACCACCAGGACGACACCGCTTTTTGACTACCCTTTTCTTTTACTGCACCATCAACAAGTTGCCCATCCCAAAAGGCAAACGCCACGTTGGTCCATTGACCTGGGTTAATTTGGGCATCATGTTCATCACCTGTTTGTAAAGGTCTGGAAAACACCACTTTCCAGATTCCGTCTTGCCACACCCCGGTAGCAGAAACGTCTTGCTGATCTTGAGGCTTGAGAGTTTTGAAACCCTTTGCACT
>JAZFZJ010000278.1:0-11207 GCA_036443915.1 Nitrospirales bacterium | reverse complement strand
GGATGATAGGCTTCACTGGTGTTGAGATTATGGTTGATTCGATCCACACCCGCCTGTTTTAACTGAACGGCCTGTTCTCCATTGAGCAATCCGAGTGAACAACAGATTTGAATCGGCAATTCGTCCTTGATTTGTTTAACAGCGCTGGAAATCTGGTTGATTTCCGATTGTAAAGGGGAGCGGCCACTGATCACGATGCAATAGCGTTGAGCTTTGGCTTTTGCGGCCCGGCGAGCCCCTTCCAGCATTTTTTCAGGAGGGAGGAGCGCGTAGCGATCGATAGGTGCTTTGGAGACTGCCGATTGGGAACAATAATGACAATCTTCCTGACACGCACCACTTTTGGCATTGAGCAACATCTGGAGACGGACAGTATTGCCAAAGTATCGGGAACGAATCGTATAGGCCGCATTGACCAGATCAAGGAGCTGGTCCTGTGGTGTGGCGAGTATGTCTAACGCTTCTTCGCGTGAAGGGGACGTTCCGTCCAGTACTTGATTTGCCAAATCATGATAGCGCGTCATGGGGTATTCTCCCTGTTACCGGTCGCTCCAGAATTTTTTATGAGAGGGGCGCCACTTTTAATGTTGGGTCGAATCTCGATGTTCGAACCGTTTGAGGAAAGGGCTGATCGGCTTCAGGAATGGGGGTTTGGGGCGCATCAGCCCACATTTTTTCTAAGGCGTAGTATTGTCGAATTTCCGTTTTAAAGATATGGACAATGATGTCGCCAAAATCGAGTAATACCCAGTTCGCGGTTTCTTTGCCTTCAATGTTGGGATGGGTTTTATATCGTGTAGCCATCATTTTTTCAATAAATGAGGTGATCCCTAACACTTGCCGTTCTGATTCTGCTGATCCGAACACAAAATAGTCTGCCAATGAGGTGAGATGTTCCACTTCAAGTACCAGGACGTCTCCGGCTTGCTTTTCTTGGGCAGCCTGAGCGATGTAGATGGCTTTTTCGCAGGAAAGGGATAGTTTTGGTGGAGTTACAAGAGTCATTGGTACAACTGGTGTTGAATTATATAGGACTCCACATTGGCCGGCAACCAATTGCTTATGGGAGCGTTTTGGGCCCGGCGTTCTCGGATGGTGGAGGCCGAGATCTCACAAGGTGGGACGGACAACAGAATGATCGTTGTCCCAGAGGGCAGGGGGACCTCCAAACGGGTGATACTCAGTTGGTCTAAGCTCTGCAAAGCCGAAGAAGGAGCGGTGCGTGGAAAGAGTGGAAGTGCGTCAAGTTGTGCGAAGGCGACACCTGGCCTCGAGCAGACAATGAAATGACACAACTCCAGTAAGTGCCCCGCGTGTTTCCAGCTGGGAAAGTCCAGAAACGCATCCAGGCCTACGATAAATCCTAACTGCGTGCCATTTGGGTATGATGCTTTGAGTTCGGTGATTGTATCCACACTGTAGGACACTTCAGGAGTCCGGATTTCCCGATCAGATACGGTAAAGTGAGAAAACGGTACGATCGCGAGTTTCACCATTTCCAGCCGATGATGAGCGGGCGCGAGAGAGCCTGTCGGTTTGTGGGGGGGATCCCCCGTAGGGATGAACATGATTCGGTCCAGGTGTAAGATTTCATACACCTGGTTGGCGATGTGCAGGTGCCCGTTGTGGATGGGATTAAAGCTTCCGCCTAAGAGTCCAATAAACATATAGCGAAACCAACGTGTTGTCTTGGCGAGCCTTTAAGAAGGATTGGAGAATGTTCATTTTCTAGCTGCCCAAAATTTTCTTTCAAAAGGAAAAGAGATCGAAATGTGTTGGATGGGGTAGTGGATTCATACCAAGTTTACGAGGTCAAAGCCAGGTTGTCCCGATGAATGACTTCTTCATATTCTAAAGTCCCCAGGAGCTTCCGGATTTCTGAGGTGTGTTTTCCCTTGATACGGTGCAGGGTTTCCGCAGAATAGTTGGTGAGCCCTTGCGCGAAGGGTATTCCTTCCGGAGTGGTGCAGCTAACGGGGTCCCCTGTGAAAAAGGAGCCCTGGACGTTCAGAATCCCCGAAGACAGCAAACTTTTTCCGCGAAGGACGAGGGCGCTCACGGCTCCTTCATCCAACATAATCTCTCCCTTGGGTCGCAGAGTAAAGGCGATCCACTGTTTGCGGCTGGTAAGAGATGATTGCTTGGATGCGAAAAATGTTCCGATGGAATTCCCTTCAAGTGCCTGGATTAAGGCATTGGGGGTTTCGCCATTTAACAGAAGGGTGGGAACGCCAAATCGTCCTGCCTGTTTGGCTGCCTTGATTTTGGTTACCATTCCTCCTCGGCTTGTTTGCGTACGCGAAGCTCCGGCCATTCCTTCAATTTCTTTGGTAATTGCGGATACCAGGGGAATCAGGGTGGCGGAAGGGTTGAGGTGTGGATCATCATGATACAGACCGTCCACATCAGACAAAATAATCAGCAAGTCCGCGTCCACTAAATGGGCGACTTGTCCGGCCAGGTTATCATTATCACCAAAACGAATTTCCTCGATAGCGACGGTGTCATTTTCGTTGATTATAGGAATAACGCCCAGTTTAAGAAGGGTGGTCAGTGTATGTCGCGCATTGAGGAAGCGTTGCCGTACCGCTAAATCTTGATGCGTTAAAAGGATTTGAGCGATTTTGTGACCAGATTCCTCAAACGCCACTTCGTACGCTCGAAGCAGGCGACTTTGTCCTACGGCCGCTGCTGCCTGTTGGAGGGGTAAGTCGCGAGGATAGGAGTCGAGTGCCAAGTGTGAAATACCCGCGACGATGGCACCTGAAGAGACAACCACGATTTGCCGATCCTGAACTTGTAGTATCCCCAGTTCTTTGACCAAACGCCGAATGAGATCAAGACGAAGGCCCCCTTTGGATGAGGCGACGAGGCTACTTCCGATTTTGACGACAACCCGTTTGTAAGCGGCTAGGAACTGCTTGCGCATGAGGCTTTTGTCTCCAGAACAGCCTTGCCAAGATAGGTGACGAGGGCGTGTAGGCCTTCTCTCGTAACTGAGGAAAGAGGAAAAAGATGATAATGATGGGTTGCGCAATATTCCCGCAGAATATTGAGGTGGTGGCCTTCGCCTTGAGAGTCAATTTTGGTGGCGGCAATGGCAAACGGTCTTTCGAGGAGGGCAGAGTCGAAGGCCTGGAGTTCGGTCCTTAAGGTCTCAAAGCTGGCAATCGGATCCTCTGAAGTCCCTTCCGTGATATCGATCAGATATAACAAAAATGCTGTTCGCTGAACGTGTTTGAGGAATTGAATGCCTAATCCTTTTCCTTCATGTGCTCCTTCGATCAGTCCAGGAATATCGGCCACAACAAAGGATGAATCCTCTGTCAATTGGACGACCCCGAGGTGGGGGCGCAAGGTGGTGAACGGATAACTTGCAATTTCCGGATGAGCAGAGGAAATGGTCGAGATCAGGGTTGATTTCCCAGCGTTGGGAAACCCCACCAAGCCTACATCGGCTAAAAGTTTTAATTCTAAGGTCAGCCACTGTGCTTCTCCTGGAGTTCCTGCTTCGAATTTGCGTGGAGCTCGGTCGGTTGATGAGGCAAATCTGGCATTTCCTTTTCCACCTTTTCCACCCACAGCGAGGATAGCTGTCTGGCCATCTCTTGTTAAATCAGAAAGCAAGGCTCCCGTGTCCTCCGTCTTAATGAGAGTTCCTACCGGTACCGGAATGATCAAATTGTCCCCAGTGCTCCCATGCCTATTAGATTTTTGACCTCGTTCTCCGGACGGGGCTTGATAGTGACGCTGGTACCGAAAGTCCAAAAGAGTGGATATCCGGGTAGAGGCCCTAAATACGACATGCGCCCCATCGCCGCCATCGCCCCCGTTGGGGCCTCCCCGCGGAACGAATTTCTCCCGCCGAAAACTACAGTGCCCAGAGCCCCCATCTCCAGATTTGACAAAAATCCGTGCTTGATCAATAAACATACTGATCGTAATTCCTACTTGGCTTTCGAGGGAAGGTTGAAGTGGACGGATGAAAGAGGAAGAAGTATGGGGTGAGGGGGATAACTACGCGGGAGGATAGACGCTGACTTTGCGACGAACGGTTCCGCCTTCAAACTTCACGGTCCCAGCCACTTTGGCAAAAAGGGTATAATCTTTTCCCAATCCCACATTCGTCCCGGGAAAGAATTTTGTCCCGCGTTGTCGAACTATAATACTTCCCCCACTCACCCGTTCCCCGCTATAGGCTTTAATTCCAAGATATTGTGGGTTACTATCGCGCCCGTTCCGGGATGATCCGCCCCCTTTTTTATGTGCCATCTGTCAAGCCTCCAAAAACGGTTAAAGCTTTGTTAGGCCGGAGCCACAATTTCCGTAATACGTACCTGGGTAAACCCCTGTCGGTGGCCCCTGGTACGGCGGTAGTTTTTACGCCGTTTCTTTTTAAATACCGTAATGGAGCGGGTTCGAGCATGCCGAAGGATTTCTCCCTTGACTATTGCCTGAGGAATGGTTGGGGTACCAACGATCGGCACTTGATCGGTCTGAAGAAACCGTACCGCATCAAATTGAATGATAGATCCCACATCGCCACCTAACAATTCCACCTGAAGAATAGCATGGGGTTCCGCCCGATATTGTTTTCCGCCTGTTTCGATAATGGCATACATTTGTTGTGTCTCCTTACGAATCCGACATTTTGCCAGTGTGTTTACATTTAAGTCAAGATTTTAGTATACCATCCGCTTCGCCGATTCATATAAAGACCAACGTATGGTAGCATTGATGCAGTGTAGTAGGTGTGTAGACATGTGTTTTTGGGGAGAATCAGTCTTATGGTGACAGCCACACAAAAAATTTGGATGGATGGGACTTTTGTAGATTGGGACGAAGCCTCTGTCCACGTCCTGACTCATTCGCTTCATTATGGTCTGGCAGCTTTTGAGGGAATCCGTTGTTATCAGGGAAAAACAGGATCGGCTATTTTTCGGTTACAAGAGCATGTGGATCGGCTTTTTGATTCGGCCCACATTTCCATGATGCCACTCCCTTTTAATAAAAAAGAGGTCACCGAGGCTATTATCGAAACAGTTCGGATAAACCAATTAACGTCTTGTTATATCCGTCCTCTTGCCTATGTAGGATTTGGTGCGATGGGCCTCTACCCAGGAGATAATCCTATTCGTCTGTCTATCGCCGCGTGGCCGTGGGGTACTTATTTGGGCGAAGAGGCACTAACCAAAGGCATTCGGGCCAAAATATCTTCCTTCACCCGGCATCATGTGAATGTGTCGATGACTCGAGCGAAAATTTCTGGCTACTACGTCAATTCGATTTTAGCCAAGTGGGAAGCGAAAAAATCGGGATATGAAGAATGTATTCTCCTTGATACTGAAGGATATGTAGCTGAGGGGACAGGAGAAAATGTCTTTATGGTGAGTAAAGGTGTACTACAAACGACTCCACTGACCTCTATTCTTGATGGGATCACGCGCGATTCGATCCTTGAGTTGGCCAAAGGCAAAAAAATCCCGGTGGTTGAAGAACGATTTACACGGGATGCGATGTATGTGGCTGATGAAATATTTCTGACCGGGACGGCGGCGGAAGTCACCCCTGTTCGCGAACTCGATGATCGCAAAATTGGAGGGGGGAAGCCTGGTCCCATCACCCAAGCCTTACAAGCGGATTTTTTTAAAATCGTGCGCGGGGAAGATGCGAGCTACGCGAATTGGCTCACCCCGGTTTAGCCGCATCCTTTTCTTGCGCCGACCTCTCTGTTCTTTATAATCCCCCGAAAACATTCTGAGAGTACATTCTGATTTAAGCTTTAATGAAGGCCGGAAGGATTACCGGGCACTCGAGCCAGGGGTTTCGTCGGAGGCTGGTTCCGAGGTTGGCTCTGATGCTGTGTCTGATGGGGTTTCATCTGATGAGGCTTGAGATGACGTATCAGAGTCGGCTGGGGTGGGGCTGGTAGGAGTTGTTGAGGAGGATTCTTGGTGTGTTTGGGGATGTAAATCGATGACAGTGGACGAGGTATGGGCTTGCCTCGAAAGTAACGCCAAACTCAGGGAAGTGAGCATAAATATCATAGCCGTTCCCACGGTGACTTTACTCAGAAAGGTTCCGGGCCCACGACTACCAAACACCGTTTGAGAGGAGCCTCCAAAGGCCGCACCGATTTCGGCCCCCTTCCCCGCCTGCAGCAAAATGGACACAATCATGAGAAAACAGGCAATTAAATGAATGGTAACAGCCAGTGTATACATAGATGGTGAAATGTCCTCGGGTAATAATGTTCTAATCTGAAGCGGCAGCCTCAGCTATCTTAACAAAGGATTCTGAATCCAAACAAGCTTTTCCCACTAAAGCCCCATTAATATGAGAGGAATGAAAGAGCGCGTGTGCGTTAGTAGCGGCGACACTTCCACCGTAGATAATTCGTATCTTATCGGACGGCATCTCCCACTGTGAAGTGAGAAATGTCCGAATTTGATCATGCACGTCCGTGGCCTGTTCAACTGTAGCGGCATGCCCTGTCCCAATTGCCCAGACGGGCTCATAGGCGATCGTGATTTTGGTAAGATCCTTCCTCTCCAACCCTGCCAACCCGGTGTGTAATTGATGTTGGATGACGGAATGGGTCTGACCAGCTTCCCGTTCCTCTAGCCGCTCCCCAACACAGAAAATGGGTTGAAGATGGTGGCGGAGTGCGGCGTGGATTTTCTCATTGATGGCTTGATCCGTTTCGCCAAAGATGTGCCGTCGCTCGGAATGACCGAGAATGACATAGTGACACCCAAGGTCTCTCAGCATGGGTGGAGAAATTTCTCCGGTAAAGGCCCCTTCATCTTTCGCGCAAACATTCTGGGCCGCCAATTTTATGGGTGTTGTAGCAAGAAGACGGGAAACAGCTTGGAGAGTAACATAGGGAGGTGCGACAGCCAGTTCAGTCGAGGGATGTGGCTGATAGATGGCGAGAATATCTTGGATGAGCAATTCGGCTTGGGAAATGGTTTTGTGCATTTTCCAATTACCGACAATCAAGCGATTCGACATAGTAAACCTCTGAGCTTTGAGGAATGTGAAAAGGTGAGAAAAGGTGGGTTAGTAGGGGCGTTCCGGTAAGGCTGCGAGCCCGGGCATGTGCTTCCCTTCAAGCAATTGGAGCGCTGCACCACCACCGGTGGAAATGAAAGACATACTTTCCGATTCACCAGCGCGGTGAACAGCCAGGGCGGTATCTCCTCCTCCCACAATCGTTTTGGCATAGGCATTGGCCACCGAATGGGCCAAGGCATAGGTCCCCCGGGAAAAGGCATCTCGCTCAAAGACGCCCATCGGACCATTCCACAAAATGGTTTTGGCGTTTTGGACCACTTCACTAAACAATCTGACGGAGGCAGGACCAATATCCATACCATACCAGCCTGGAGGAATCTCCTGGACGGGGACAATCATGGTTTGAGCATCGGATTCCAGGCTGGCTGCGACGACGCAATCCACGGGAAGATAAAATTTGATCTTCTGAGCCAAGGCTTGTTCGTGGATTTTTTTTGCAAAGTCCAGCATGTCATTTTCGACGAGAGACTGGCCGATCTCTAAGCCCATGGCCTTGATGAACGTAAAGGCCATGCCGCCACCAATGATGACCTTATCGACTTTTTTCCCCAGGTTTTCAATAACCTCAATTTTTCCCGAAACTTTAGCGCCTCCTAAAATCGCCACAAAGGGACGGACAGGGTTTTCCACCGTGCCTTCCAAGGCCTCAACCTCACGTTTCATCAGAAACCCGGCAGCGGTTTCCTTAATATATTTGGTAATGCCAACCGTAGAGGCGTGAGAACGGTGGGCCGTTCCGAAGGCATCATTGATATAGACATCCGCCAAGGAGGCGAGTCGGGCGGAAAATTCATCGTCGTTCTGTTCTTCCCCTGGATGAAATCGTAAATTTTCCAGGAGCAAGACATCCCCAGGTTGGGCCTGGTTCACCAGGGCTTCAACCTCGGGGCCGATACAATCTTTGGGAAAGGCCACGGGTTTATTCAGAAGACGCTGCAATCGCTTGGCGATGGGGGCAAGACTGAGCGCTTGGTTGAAGGTTCCATTTGGCCGCCCCAGGTGTGAGCACAGGATGACGACCGCGTTTTCATCGACGGCACGGTTGATGGTAGGGAGGGCCGCCCGAATACGTGAATCGTCTGTTATTTGGCAGGTATCATCCAGAGGGACGTTAAAATCCACTCGAATTAAGACTCGTTTGTTACTCAGGTCAATCTGATCAATAGTTTGTTTGGTAAGGTTCATAACTCCCTCTGTCCTCTTTGAGAGATGGAGTTTGGCTTGGCACCCTCAGAAAAGGCCCCGGTTGCGTGCTTTATCGGTGTTGCACCAGAAACTTGACCAGGTCACGTACACGGCACGAGTAGCCCCATTCATTGTCATACCAGGCAAAAACTTTCACGAGGCGTTTATCTATGACGGATGTGAGTGGAGCGTCGACCGTAGCCGAATAGGGACATCCGTTGAGATCTGAAGACACAATCGGGGCATGAGAGACCTGCAAGTAGTTTTTTAACGGCCCCTGAGCGGCTTGTTGGAAGGCTGCGTTCACGGCAGCCGCATCGCAATCACGTTCAACCTCTACGGATAGGTCAATTAATGACACATTGGGGGTTGGCACTCGGATGGCCATCCCATCCATTTTCCCTTTCAATTCCGGGATGACCAAATGTAGGGCTTTGGCTGCTCCCGTCGAGGTAGGAATCATAGACAGATTCGCTGACCGAGCTCGCCGTAAGTCCTTGTGGGGGAGGTCGAGAAGGTGTTGATCGTTCGTATAGGAATGCACGGTGGTCATAAACCCATGTTTGATGCCAAATTCTTGGAGGAGAACCTTGGAGACCGGAGCCAAACAATTAGTCGTACAGGAAGCATTGGAAATAATCACATGTTGTTGAGGATTGTAGGTGGACTCGTTCACCCCGAGAACGATCGTGTTATCGGGATCTTTAGCTGGTGCCGAAATGATCACCCGTGAGGCTCCAGCCGTGAGATGCTGGCCGGCCCCCTGGCGATCCGTAAATCGGCCGGTAGATTCAATGACCACTTCGATCTGGTGATCTTTCCAGGGCAGGGTTTGGGGGTCTTTGTTGGCGAAGATTTGAATCTGTTTGCCGTTGACCGTCAACGAAGTTGGCCCATGCTGAACGTCGGCTTGAAATTTCCCATGCACCGAATCATAAGTGAGAAGGTGGGCCAGGGTTTGAGAGTCGGTCAGGTCATTAATCGCCACGATCTCAAGGTCTGGGTCATTAAAGCTGGCCCGGAAAAAATTCCGCCCAATACGCCCGAATCCATTAATGGCAACGCGAATACTCATAAGTAGACATATGCTCTACAGCATAGGGTTTCACATGTGAAAAAACCCTCGGATAGTAGCGAGGGGTCCAAGTCCTGTCAAGAAACTATTCTTCATAACGTCTAGGCCGAGTCAGTGTCATTGAAGAACACAATCCAAAATACATTCTAAAGAATTTTCATCGCTTCTTTCACTTCCGTCATGGTTTGAGTCGCGACATGGGACGCACGTTTTCTCCCTTCTTCAACCACCTCTTTGGTTTGGTTTGGATGATCAGTAAACGTGGCACGCGTTTCCCACATTGGCGAAAATCGTTCGACTATGGCATCAGCCACCTGACGTTTGCAGTCGATACATCCAATCGCGGCGGTGCGACAATCGGCGTCGACTTGTTTTATGACATCAGTCGAAGAAAAGATTTTGTGAAAATCATAGACCGGGCACACGTCGGGGTTTCCCTTATCGGTGCGCCGCACTCGAGCAGGATCGGTCACCATCGTTTTCAATTTTTGTCGAACCTCTGGTTCTGTATCCGATAAATTGATCGTATTGCCATAGCTTTTACTCATCTTCCGACCATCGGTTCCTAAAACTTTCGGGAATTGCGTGAGATGTTCTTTCGGTTCAGGGAATACGGGTGTGTACAAACTGTTAAACCGACGGCCTAATTCTCGTGTCAGTTCCAAATGAGGCAGTTGATCTTTTCCCACGGGAACCAAATCGGGTTTATATAACAAGATATCTGCGGCTTGTAGGACGGGGTACCCTAAAAAGCCATAGGTCGATAAATCGCGTTCTTTGATCTCTTCTTGTTTTTCCTTATATGTAGGGTTTCGTTCCAACCAGGGAATAGGAATAATCATGGAGAGTAATAAATGCAGAATCGCGTGCTCCGGTATGCTGGATTGAATGAAAACGGTGGCTCGGTTGGGATCGATACCAGCAGCTAACCAGTCGATAAGCAGTTCTTGTGTATATTCTTTCAGACGGCTGGTGTCGGCATAGTTGGTGGAGAGAGCATGCCAATCCGCCACAAAGAAAAAACAGTCATGTTGAGCTTGGAGGGTCTTCCAATTTTCTAAGGCGCCTAACAAATTGCCGAGGTGCATGAGCCCGCTGGGCTGCATACCGCTGAGAACGCGTGAGGACATGAATCAAAGATCCTTAAGGTTAAAATGCAAGATAATTTATGAGTGAGTTAGCAAGCTGGAATGCTGTAGAAACAACAGTGCTAATTACAGGTACGTACGGGTTAATGATAAAAAGACCTAGAATGATAAACATGCCATAGGGCTCAAGCCGATTCAATAGAAGAGCCGGTTTAGCTGGAAGTAGGCTTCGCAAGACTCTGCTGCCATCCAGGGGGGGGATGGGTAATAAATTGAACGCAAATAAGAGGGAATTGATGACTAAGGAAAACATCGCCATGGCCGTGAGTGGAACCAGAATTCGTCCCAATAGATCTTGACGAGGTTCCACCCCGGGTTGTGGGGGCCAATTGGCTTGGATAGTGGGATCAAGGTACCAAAATAGACTGAGTGCCAGGGCGCTGATAATAGCCAAAAACACATTCATGAGTGGCCCCGCCGCGGCTACAAATGCCATGTCACGGCGAGGGTTATGGAGTTGTGCGGGGTTAATCGGGACTGGTTTGGCCCAACCGAATATAAAACCCCCTGGGGCGAGGAATAACATGAGCGGAACAATAATGCTGCCGAATGGGTCGATGTGCGGAAGGGGGTTGAGGGTGAGTCGCCCGAGGTTTTTGGCGGTCTGGTCTCCAAAAAAGTATGCCACCCACCCATGAGCGTATTCGTGAAACACGATGGCTGCCATCAGTGGCACCAACATATACGAGAGGTTATGTAGAAAGGCTGGTAAAGAATCCATC
>JAZFZJ010000277.1:0-4793 GCA_036443915.1 Nitrospirales bacterium | reverse complement strand
CTCTTCACAAAGCAAAAATCTGTTGGCATGCTTATATTTAGAAATTGCGGGAGGGGTTTATTTTCTGGGAAAGTGGCTAGGCATCAAGCGTCAAAGGGATTGAAAATAGAAATTTCCCCTACCTGTTGCCCATTCGAGAGATCTTCGGATAAAAGGCTCGTGGCTCCACTTCGCCGGGCAGCGTCAAGAATGAGGGAATCCCAAAAGGACAGCTGATATTTGGCTTTCAGATCAATAGCGCCCAGCATGGACTGTTCATCATTGACCACGACACCCCAGGCACACAGGTCTTCAAGGATCGTGCGAACCTTCCTCCCATCAATGGGAATAGGGATTTTTTGGGTCAAACTGACGAATAATTCTTGAAGGACCTGGGTACTGAGCACACCGGTTTCACTATTCCACAGCTCAAGAATGGCTTCCCTTGCCAGATCTCGTTTTCGTCCAGCCGTGGCGTCATGGGCATAGACCAATACATTCGTATCCACAAAAATCTTATGGGCGGTCATGAAGTTCATCTCGGGTGTATGAGGTACGTCCTTTGGTTCCGAGATTTAATCCCTTCTTGAGTAGAGAGAGATGACGCCGTTTAGCTTTCTGATAGCCTGTTTGTTGCTCCACTTTTCTTCCTAAAACTTCTCTCATCAATTCGCTCAGTGATTTCTCTTCTTGAGCTGCCACAATTTTGGCTTTCTTTAAAAGGGTTTTGGGAAGAGAAAGGGTGACATTTTGCCGGTCCATGGCAGCCTCCTGAGATATGTTTATTCACATAATTATGTATATCACATCATTACGTGTAGCTCAAATTTCCTCAAACTAAAGAGAGAAAACAGATCCTAGCGAAAACCCATGAGAACGGTTTTGGAAAATTGAGCCGACACTCCCCTTCTATTACTAGATCCGGACTCCATGGATTTATTGAAAGGTTTGAAATTGACAGTGAAGCAATTGTAACATATACTACTAATGTATACATTAATAGAAGGAGAACCATGATACGGACCCAAATTTATTTGACTGAGAGTGAGAAGACGCAGCTGGAAACTATCGCTCTGACACGGGGAGTCAAACAAAGCGAGCTTATTCGAGAAGCCGTCGACGAATTGATTGAAAAATATACGCCGTCCCAGCGGCTCACCCGTATCAAGCAGGCACGAGGCCTTTGGAAAAACAGACGTGACCTCCCCGCCTTACGTGACCTTCGTTCAGGATGGAGCCGAAGGGCTCAGACGTGAACAGACCCTTTCTGGTCGATTCGGATGTCTTTATCGACTACCTCAAAGGTTTCGATTTAGCCTGCGATTTGATCGAAACGCATATAGACAGGATAGGCTTGTCCGTCATCACGATTGCCGAAATCAGAGCTGGCATCAAAGGGAAAGAAGAGGAGAAGGCCCTTGACCAGTTCCTCTCTGCCATTTCTCTCTACGATGTGACCCGAACCATTGCTGAGATAGGCGGAGATTGGGTTCAACAATTTGGCCGGTCTCATTCGGTCGAGGTACCGGATGCCTTGATAGCCGCTACCGCCGCGGAACATCACCTTGAGCTTAAGACCCTTAATACCAAGCACTACCCCATGTTCAAAAATCTCCAGCCAGCCTATAAAAAGAAAAAGCTTTAAGCCGACCGGCCAATTGTGTGGACAAGAAGTAAGTCCCAAGTCCCGCCTTGTATTATCAGGGGACCTTGAGATCTTCTTCTTCATCGGCAGGAGAAGAACCCGTGGGGCGGTAATATCGGCGGCCCTCTAATTGCTTTGGAAAATGCGATTGGTCTTTGGCACCTTCTGGATCATCATGGGCATAGCGGTAGCCTTTTCCATAATCGAGGTCCTTCATGAGTGAAGTGACCGCGTTTCGAAGATGAAGCGGAACCGGAAGATTGCCAAATTCCTTGGCGTCTTTTTTTGCTGCTAAGAGGGCAGCATATGATGCATTACTTTTCGGGGCCGTGGCCAAATAAGTCGTGCCATGGGCCAGGTTGATCTGGGCCTCGGGTAATCCCACCACTTCAACAGCTTTAAACACTGCAGTGGCGAGCAGCAAGGCCTGTGGATCAGCATTCCCGATATCTTCCGAAGCAAATATTATCATCCGACGGCCGATGAACTTGGGGTCTTCTCCACCTTCCAGCATTCGTGCCAGCCAATACAGGGCTGCGTTCGGATCCGAATCCCGCATGCTTTTGATGTAGGCAGATATGAGGTTATAATGTTCTTCGCCATCTCGGTCGTACCGTAGCGACTTGTTTTTGAGGGCCTCTTCAACGTGGGATGCATCAATGGTCGTGGCTTCTTTTCCCACACACTCACTGACCACAAATTCCAAACCTGTCAACAGAGACCGGGCATCGCCGTTGCCATACCCAATAAGCAATTGTTTGGCCTCAGGCGTAAGGGTGACATGCGCTGACCCCAGCCCTCGCTCCACATCCGTAACCGCTCGATCCAGGATTTGATTCAAGGCATCGGCGTTCAACGGCTTCAACACCACCACCATAGATCGCGACAACAAGGGGGCGATGACCTCGAAGGAAGGATTTTGGGTAGTGGCCCCAATGAGGGTAATGTCGCCGCGCTCCACATAGGACAAGAAGGCATCCTGTTGCGCTTTATTGAATCGATGAATTTCATCCACAAAGAGAAGGGTGCGTTGTCCGGACACCGCTCGACGTTGTTGAGCCGTCTTCAGCAGTCCCCGCAACTCTGGCACCCCACTCAGCACAGCCGAGAATGGCACGAACGCGGCCTGCGTCTTCTTGGCAATCAACCCAGCAAGAGTGGTCTTGCCGCTGCCTGGTGGACCCCACAGAATAAGCGAGGGTACGCGGTCGCGTTCAATGGCTCGTCGAAGAGGCTGGTCATCAGCGAGAATCTCCTCTTGCCCGACAAAATCCGCAAAGGCCAGTGGGCGCATCCGATCGGCCAAGGGAGCTTGAAAACTAGACGAAGGGGCCTTTTCGGGAAAAAGGTCTGACTGGGAGTGAGTCTCAAAGGGTTCCATACCTGCTTCTTTCACGATAAAGAGGTCACTCGCACGCTTCCTCTTCCACCAAGGTATGCTATAGCTTGATGCTTCTTCCCTGCAAATCGAATGACGAACATGGTACGTTAGCTCTCAGACATTCACCCCCGCAATCCTGCATCACAAGTGACAAGCCAAAGGTGAAAAGATTGCCCTCAAGAGGGAACAAATGAAGACATATATTCATGATATTGATCTGGCGTATACGGACGAAGGGCAAGGCACTCCGTTGGTCTTCCTCCATGCCTTTCCTCTTTCCAAAGCCATGTGGGCCCCACAAGTGAAGGCGTTGAAGTCATCCCACCGCGTGATCACATTAGACCTGCGAGGGCATGGAGAATCGGATACCAGATTATGGAACTTTACCCTGGATGATTACGCCGCGGACGTGATCGGACTGCTTGACCATCTCAACCTTTCACAAGCCGTGTGTATAGGCCTTTCCATGGGAGGGTATATCCTGTTTTCGTTATATCGAAATTATTCTGATCGGATTCAAGCGATGATTCTGGCGGATACACGAGCCCAGGCGGATAGTGAAGAGGGTAAGGCGGGGAGACAAGCCATGGCGCAAGTGGCCAACAAAAAAGGAGCGAACGCCATCGCCAATCTCATGCTTCCCAAACTTTTGGCGCTATCAACGATTCAACAACATCCCAATATGGTGGAGCAGGTTCGAGAGATGATTCTCCAAGCTCCATCATCAGGCATCATTTCGGATCTCATGGCCATGGCCGCTCGTCCCGATTCCACCGATCTGTTACCTATGATTTCCTGTCCAACACTCATCATTGTGGGAGAGAACGATGTGGCGACTCCAGTTGCCGAGTCTCAATACATGGCTGACCGCATACAGGGATCAACTATGGTGAAAATTCCTGAAGCGGGTCATCTTTCCAATTTCGAACAACCTGAAAACTTTAACCAAGCCCTTCAATCCTTCTTGACTCAACACAGCTTGTAAATTCTTCAAATACATCGTTACATCCACACCACCACCACATAACCCAGGTAGCCAAGGTACATGGCAAAGATCGAACCCACAATGACTTTTGTGCCTCCCCAGGTCGCACCATGCCACATCCACAGCCCCACTCCAATTACCATGAGAATCTCTACAATCGTGAAGATTTCGCCATGAAATCTGGGATCCCAATACGATACGGGACTGGCATACTGCCAATCTGAAAAAGGGAAGAAATGTCGATGGGCATCATCATGGTGAAATGGCAGATCCCCCAAACTATGCAGAGCCATACTGGTCCAGAACAAAGCCAATCCCTTCCATTTCACCCACATACTCAGTACACCCCCGAGAATCGCAACAGGGAAGGAGTGGAATACATCGAAAACGCCCTGCCAGCGCTCATCAAAATAGTGTTCCCAAATACGGGATTCCGGAACGCCCTTTAGCACCTTTTCCCAAACATAAAAAAACAGCAAAGGCACATCCGGCATCATAGCTCCAGCCAGCACCCATAGCTGATGGCTGGGGGATTTCCCCCTTCCCAACAGACCAAGATTAAGCATTAAATGCGCAGGAGTATTCATGAGAAGGTCCCTGCCATCACAGCGGAGAAACTCACGGAACTTTGAAGTTTGAAATTTCTAAGAAATTTGCAAAGACGTAGAAGCCAGGCAAGAAACTAAGGAGAATTCGAAACACGGCCCCGATGAATACAATTGAGTCAGTGGACAACCCGCTTTACAAACACCTACCGAAATAAAATCTTAAACATTAGACCGGCGCATCCTGCGCAACAGGCC
>JAZFZJ010000276.1:0-11886 GCA_036443915.1 Nitrospirales bacterium | reverse complement strand
CCTTCAATTTGAAGGGTATTCCCTTCAAGAGGAATCCATCAGGAGTCTGTTGGATTATTCAAAAATTTCCCAAAATTGGTGACCCTTGACCAAAACAATAAAACACCAATAATAGACGGAAATGTTCCTATAAGCCTGCCGTCTCCCCTGCCCAACCCCGGCGCTCCAAGACGCGCCTTTCCAATGGCAAGCCTACAGGAAGAAAGGAGGGGAAGGCTTACGGAATTGTATGTTGAGTCCTACAAGCAACAAGAACGTCGCTTTCGGGATTTTTTTTCATTCTCACTATTGAACGCTTGGAGATGAAGCCTTTGGATGGACACGAATCGTTTGGCTGTGTGTCCACAACCACCACATTTGAATGCTCACCCCGATTACCGTTGCGACAACTCCCACATACAGGCCCGTTATCTGTCCGTTAAGAATCCCAGCAAACAAGACGGTAGAACTTCCTAATAAATACAGACAGACGGCTTGGGTAATTCGTGTGGTAGCACCTCGAGTGACTAATCCCCCTTGAAAAAAGCTTTCCCAAGGGCTCAGAGCTGGAAGAATAACACCCATCCAGAGAGCTGTTTGGGCAAGGGAAGAAAGTTCCGGGGTTAGCCCTGCAAAGGATTCAAACCAAAAACTGGAAAGAGGGGTGGCCGTGATCACCAATAAACTTCCGGAGGTCCCCAACGAGACAAGACCAACAAACTTTTTCAAGGGGGCAAAAAAATGAGGCCGATCGTGCAAGGCTACCACAACCTCCTGAATGGCAAATCCTATGCTCCGAAATAAAAACGACAACCCTCCCAACACGGGCCACACCGCCAAGGATTCTAAGGCCTGCGGCATTCGACTTATCGCAGCGCTTCCGATCGGCAGCGAGGCCAAGGTCACCAGGGGTGTAAGCGCTAAAGGCCAATAAAAGATGCTCAATTGCTTGAGCGTAAGAGGAACCGCTGTCTGTGGATGATTCTGTCTCAAGGCTTTGAGTGTGGGCTGAACACAGAGAAGCATAAAACCTGCCTCAAACAGCACCCCAGCCGAAAGTGCGGTCGTGGCCACCACGATTCCTGAAATGTCCTGGATGAGGAATCCCCCCAACAACACCGAAGCACTCACACCTAATCGAAGCAAGGTGCCCAAGACAACGAGTCGGGTCTGACCCGATCGAATCACAATTCCTTGAAGAAACCGTCTCACAGCAATCGACATAGTCCATGGCGTCATGACTTGCAGCCCCATTCTGGCCGGCTCCCAAATACTCTCGGGGGCTCCCAACAAATCCTCTACAACAAAGCCATACAAAGGGCTAAAGGCCACTCCCATATGCACCAGCGTTAAACTTCCACCTAAAATTACGATAAAATTTCGCATAAGTCGGTAGGCTGGCCAGTCTTTACATAACGCGGTTGAAGCCACAAGAATCATGATGATCGGAGCTTCAATTAAGAGCGAGAGCGGAAATACCACCCCCCCATAAGCGGCCAAATGGATTTCAGGGTTGGCTAGACGAGACACGGTGGCAGTCACCAACGGCAACTCCACACCCATCAGAAGCCAACTGCCGGCTAAGGGCCACCACATGCGAAAAATCGTAGCGAGGGGAGAAGAGAGCGTAATAGGCACGTGTGGATAAAAAGGGAAAAAAAACTCAAGAGGAAGGTTTACTTAAAAATGACTCAAACGAAAGGAAATACAATTCAACTTCAGAGGCGGGACCTATTCCACAAATCTCTTGGAAACGGTGGCGAGAGAACGAATGAGGATTTATTATACGCAAGGGATCTACCCTTTATAGGGAAAGATCCTAGAGTAACACGGAAATAGGTAGGTACGCCAAAAAAGACGTGGGTCAAGATTCAGGGCTGTTGGACCATACTGGTGCAGCCAAGCCAGCAGGGACATCTACCTCGGTACCACCAGATGACGCTTCTTGGGAAACTTCAGGATCACTCTTAGGGGATGAGGGCAGAGTCCAGGGTTCACTCATTTCCGCGACCTGATCATGTTGAGGCTCCTCATATGAGGATTGCCAGGTGGATGCTTCAATTTCACATTCTTCCCCAGGGTAAAGACGGAGACAATCCCATTGGGTCACCCAACTTTTCACATACTTTCGCATACTCGTTCCTGGAACAAAATCCACTCCAGATTCGGAGGCATTGTCCCACATGTGCCATCCATGTCCCTTAAGATGAAGCCCCCGAATAGTCTGATGTGCTTCTTGGATCATGTCCGAGGAGAGATGCCTTAAGGGGATACGTTGAGACTGCAATAACTCCATACCTTTTTCTGCCTTATCAGCTAAATTTCGATCAGCATCAGTCTGTTTAGCTCGCAGCTTTTCTGGCAGCTTGATGGTATCACCTTTTTTCTCTAATACCTCTTCTCGAAAATCATTCGTTAACGCGAGGACCGTCCCTAGCCCTGGCAGTCGTTGCCCGTCTCCCATGTTCATTAACCGGGCCACTTCAGCGTAGGATTTGGCCCGTTGATTCACCGCATAGCGCCCGATTAATTCTACTTCGTCAATCAACAGAATCCATCCAGCATATCCCGCGGCCTGCATCAGGCGAGAAGCGAATTGGAACCGTTGAAGCGCCAACTCCGCCGCTGACACTCTTCCAAATGTAAACTGTCCTCCAAACCCAGCCTCTTGCAGATATTTCTTCAATTCACCAATGCCAATCGGATCTCCAGTCCAAAACCGAGTCATTCGATGGCCCAATTCCATATCCGAACTCATCCGCTCATACAACAAGAGGGTAGCCGCAAACCGACTATCAATTGGGCTTTCCGGGTTGTTCGCCCAATCCACTAAGCCTTTATAGCGGGGAGTCCAGACGTCACAACCCCCTGCGATCTCAGAAAACACTTCTCCCCGCTTATTGGGGACCACCGCCGACTCAATCGCAGAATAATACAGTCGGACAGGATGATACAGAGGCGTTTCTTTACTAATGACAATTCGGCTACAAATAAAATTCGCTTCTAATGCCAAATTTTGTAAATATTCCAATACATGTGATTTTCCACTTCCAAATTCGCCTTCGATGACCATGCCACGAGGGCAAGAGCCAGTTGTGACATTTTGTTGTGTCGCTTCCAGCATCCTTCGAAAACGCCCCTCCACCTCTGACTGCAAACATCCCAAGGCCGTTACGACATGTCGGTTGGGGACACCAGCTCTCAGACCCTCCACAACACGCCTCGCTTCGACATCAGGTACAGATCTACGCCCTTGAGGACGGGGAGGAGCAAGCTTTCCAATAGAATCCCCCTTTTCCTGACCCTCAATTCGTACTAATGAAGCTAGGGGGTTCTGTCGATGTTTAGGCCGAATATCATCCCAAATCCGCATTTTTAAGGCTTCATACCGATCAACGCCCCGGCGGGAATCCGTGAGAAATTCTTGCGGAGCGAGGACCACCATCAACAGCCCTTCAATCTCATCTGCGGTATCCAGAAATTGCCGGAGCAATTCATACAGATCCAAGGTGGCTGAGGGAGTAAAGGATAAAGAGCCATCCGTGGGAGATTCGTTCCGTTTGACAAAATAACGGGAAATATCAAGAGAAAAAATAAGCCCACCGTTCCCCGTTAACCGCAACCACCGTGTTAACGAAGACAACATGTGTCGAGCATTATGCCGCGAAACTTTTTGATAAATCAGCGCCTTCTTGACTCCGGACACAAGGCGGAGTTCTCCACAAAGCCATTCTTTCACCGCAGTAGCCAACACTCGATCCGAATCACCCGCATCCAATTGCGCTAAACACAAGCGTATCATGGCCATGCGAAATTCGCGGCAGAGCCCGGAATCGCCTTCAATGGATTTTTCCAACCATATTTGAACATCACGTCGAAGCATGGGCTCCTTGCGTTCATTCAAGGCTGCAACCTGCCGCAAGGAAAAATCATTCCGATTGACAGGAATCTGATACCCATTTTCCTCCAACAAACGAAGGATAAAACGATAGGCCAAATCATCCCAATCCAATTGTTTGGCAATCTTGTGAAAGAGGCGTTCCACCATATGCGCTTTTGTAAACCGCGCATCGACTTTCACAAAAACATAGTCCTCTTGTTTAGCTAGCCCATCCAATCCTTGTTGACAGTCATGTAAGGAACCTTCATCCGGGAACACCGCAATTTTTATGGCACCACCCCCCTCTCGCACAAAACTTCTCAGATATTCTTCTTGAAGCGTCCCGACCCAAGTCTCAAGGGCCATATTGAATAGAGGCGCCTCATCTCTCACTGGATTTTTACCTGAAGATTTCATCGTTCCCTTCTGAGCGGTTGTGGCTGGGTTTGGGGAAGATGGTGGGAATACACCAATGGGTTCAGAGGTATTGGCCAAGGGTTCTACTTCCTTCAGAGATTGCAACCGGTTTAGGGCCTCAATTAATTTACTCATAATCGCTCCCCATCTTGTCCACGGGTTATAAAGGCTTCATACCAGGTCATGAGTTTCTACTTTATTTTTCCAGACTATTGTTTAGTTTTACCGGTCAATATATCTCTGTCACGTTTTAGCATGGAAAATGTAAACTGATTTGGCAAGCATGTTTATAGAGTTGAGCAATACGGGCTTCAGATACATCTTCTTCTTGAATATCCAAGAGTGTTCGCCCAATCTTTCCAAATGGGACACCCAAATCGACAGCATCCAAGACTCGCAAGTACATTGGCCATTCATCTCGAATTTTCCGCCGTTCAAGATTTCGACCAACTTGATGCTCTTGCCATTCCATGAGATCCGTCTTCACTTTATCAAATTGCGGCAGTAACGGCTTTTTGAGATCGAAAATGACGGCCACGCGCCATTCAGACAAACATAGACTCACTTCTTCTCCACCGCCCAACCAATCTGGACCCTGACCAAAGTAGATTCGTCCATAGTTCGAATCGAATGACAGCATCCATGGCTTGGCAATAGCAGGGTTTGGAAGGCCACTCAAATGGTATTTTTCTAAAGAATTCGGCATGCGGGCTTTGAATGCCGGATGATCGGGAGAAAAGGTTTTTTTCCGGTAGCGAGTGGGATATTTGGGATCATTCGCGCACGCCACATCGTATTCATAGGTAGGCCGATAATATTTTTCCCAATCCTGTCGATAATCTGCGCGGCGGCGAAGAAATTCCCATCGCCAAAATGTATCGTTCAAACAATCAGGCTGAGGATAGGTATCCCCGTTATCCCATTGAGGAACCGCATCTGGTTGGAGTTGAATATCTTGCCCGTTACGATGCTTTGAAGATCGCTCACTCGCACGCATATCGCCTACCTTCTCCCGTTGGGCTCAAGTGGGTAAGAGAGGGCCACCTCATGGCTATCTGGCACTCCTACGAATGAGTAGGGTTTGGTCTGGATTTCGCCAAAGTCGGCCCACTCGACCTTTAGTGGACCATCTGGGTAACGCGAAATCCCCAGGCTCCTATAATAAGACTCAACAAGCTATAAGGATGTTAAACGTAAAACAGGCAGGTACCACGGGGTTGGATCAGAAACTTACCCGTGACTGGGGAAATTTGTTCTTCGTTGCGACCAAGAAATTCCATATACCCATCCAAACCAGGAAAGCACAGCCACACAGCAGGCTAAAAAGATCATAGCCAAAACAAAACAAATTTTCCCTAACATGTCGAAGACCCCACAAAACAGCGGTTCTTCACTCCTGCCACATACGTCTCTTTATCGGCAGGATTCTCATAAGTCTTTACCAAAAGCCCAGAAAGTTCTCACTTTCTGAGGCAAAAGCATTATTATAAAAATAATACAAAACAATGGGGTAGGATTTCCATCAATGTAAATACCTAGGTAAATAAACGCACAATAGACTTATTTCTTCTCCATTTTGGCCCAGGAGTCGCGAAGAGAAACGGTCCGATTAAATACTAATTTCGAATCATTCGAATCAGGATCCAGGCAAAAATACCCCTGCCGTTCAAATTGAAACCGGCTACCTTTTTTGGCTTGCCCAAGACTGGGCTCTACCCAACAGGTCGGGAGAACGTTCAAAGAATTTGGATTTAACATCATTGGCAAATCCTGTGTTTCACATACGGCATTCAAAGGCGATGGTGCCAATAAAGCCTCATAAAGGCGAACTTCTGCAGGGATCGCCTGTGCCACAGAGACCCAATGAATGGTCCCCTTAACCTTCCGACTGGCTTGAGACCCTCCCCGTTTGGTATCGGGATCAAACGTACACCGGATGGCTGTCACCAATCCGGTTTGAGCATCTGTCTCCACACCCACGCACCGAATGATATAGGCATACCGAAGTCGAACTTCTTGTCCGGGCGACAAACGAAAAAATTTTTTAGGGGGGTCTTGCCGAAAATCTTCTTGCTCAATAAAGATTTCACGAGAAAATGGGATGAGTCGGGTTCCTTGGGTCGGATCTTCAGGATTATTGACCGCTTCTAATTTCTCAACCTGATTCACAGGATAATTTTCAATAATTAATTTCAGCGGGCGCAAAACGGCCATGACGCGTGGAGCAGAACGATTTAAGTCTTCTCGGATGGCATGTTCCAACAGGGCCATTTCAATCACGCTATCCCGCTTGGCCACCCCCACTCGGTCACAAAATGTTCGAATGGCCGCTGGGGTATAGCCTCGACGACGAAGCCCTTTGAGCGTCGGTAAGCGCGGATCATCCCAGCCATTCACATGCCCCTCTTCCACCAACTGCAGGAGTTTGCGTTTACTCATGATAGTCTGCCCAAGATTCAACCGAGCAAACTCAAGTTGCTGCGAATGACAGGCTCCCTCACATTCCTTGAGCACCCAATCATATAAGGGCCGGTGATCTTCAAATTCTAAAGTACATAACGAGTGAGTGATGCCCTCGATTGAATCTGAAAGAGAATGGGCAAAATCATAGGTGGGATACACGCACCAGTCCTCTCCGGTCCGATAATGAACAACCTTTCGAATGCGATACAAGGTAGGATCTCGCATATTGATATTAGGCGAAGCCATATCGATTTTCGCACGTAGGACGTGCGCTCCATCCTCGAATTCGCCTGCCCGCATGCTGGCAAACAACGCAAGATTCTCCTCAAGACTGCGATTGCGATATGGGCTGTCCCTTCCAGGCGTGGTCAGCGTTCCTCGATAGGCCCGGATCTCCTCTGCCGTTAAACTATCGACATACGCCTTGCCCTTTTGAATCAGCTTCACCGCATATTGATACAAAGACTCAAAATAATCTGAGGCAAAATACAGGCGATCACCCCATTCAAAACCCAACCACCGGACGTCATCCTTGATAGATTCAACGTAATCCATGTGTTCCTTCGTCGGATTCGTATCATCCAACCGAAGGTTGCACAGGCCATTGAATTCCTGGGCAATCCCAAAATTCAAACAGATGGACTTGGCATGACCGATGTGCAAATGCCCATTCGGTTCAGGCGGAAATCGGGTGTGCACCCGATTTTCAAATCGTTGTTGATCCTGGTCGGCAAAGATCTTTGCCCGAATAAAGTCGACCGAAGGATGTTCTGATGGCGATGACGTGGACATAAAAAGGGAGTGCGCAGGATATCTTACGCAAGGAGTTCTGTCTAGAACCCTCAGAGAGAAAATGGAAGGAGGCCCACCTCAACTGTCAGATGGTTTTGGATACCTCTCCCTATCTCGCGGGAGATGATTGGAAGACCAGAGGAACGGAGGGAAGAATGAAGCTACCCAACCCTCAGGCCTGGTGGAAATGCCGGAAGGAATAGTGCCTGAGAGTTAGGAGAACGTTTTCGTGTAGACAAAATTTTGACGGACCGACACGCCATCCTTGCCTGATTTGTCTCCAGCAGCAACTTTTTCTTTGGAACCTTTTCCCGAATCCTCCTTCTTCGATTTGGATTCAGGGAAGTCCTTGGTAGTTGGGGCTCCAGCCCCTTCACCCTCTTCTTGCCCCATTTTGAGCTGCCTCGCCCACATATTCGGTTTGCACACAACATTGAAGTTCGGGGCGGGAACTGAATCATCAATGCGCCATAACTCCAATTCAGTCGCATAAAAATTCACATCATCTCGCGAAACGGTGTTGAGCCAATCCAAACTCTGTCGAATTTCCGGCGTAATCTCTTGCCCCACGCAGACAAACGCTTTCGCCTCCAATCCAGCAGAATAAATAATCAATTTGCCCAAGGTGTCAGAATTAATACCGTCAAGGTGTCCAAAAACAATCACATAATGCCCATGCTTCGCATCTTTGGCTACCACTCCACCCGGTAAGGTATCTAATGGAATTTCACCACCGGCGGGTTTTAACCCGACCTCGATAGAATCGCCTAAAATTTCTAAGATTTCCTCTTGCTGAAGCCATGTCCCAAAGCCATCGGGCTCATTCCCCCACACTTCATTTAAGTTAATTTTTCGGAGTTTTCCAACCGGTTTTGCCATAACACCCTCAACTTCTCAAAATTGTTGGTTCCTGGTCACTTTTCAAAGCGTAATATCGATCTTATCGACCATTTAAAGAAAAAGTTAAGGCAAAACCATGAAAAATAACACCACCATAAAAAATTCTGGAAACTTTCATCCTGGTATAAGGGTAGATCCCCTGCCTCGCATACTAGCCTCCTCAATAGGCATTGAGCCCCTTTCCTGCCCCTCTTCCCTACCGCTGCTCTGAAGAGTGCACAAGCCTGTTCCTGAACTTTTCATCAGGAAGAATAATAACTATTGATATTCTTTTGAATTACATTACAATACGCCTAGTTCATCGAATAAGCGGATGGGCCTTCCTTCAAGCCTCAAGTGCCTATTCAGTGGTTTTTCCAACTTTCCCCTGATGGACTAAAGGTAAACTCAAATTGATCGTTCATTTTTCTCACAGGAGGTTAAAACTATGGCAGGATTTCAGTTACCAGGATTATGTTTTGTATTGACCTTTGGATTAGCCCTGGTGATAGCAGGATGTGGGGAGGAAGGCCCCGCTGAAAAGGCCGGAAAAGCTGTTGATCAAGCTGTTGAAAAAACAGCCGAATCGGTGAATGAAGCCGTGGAGAGCACCGAAAAAGCCATCGATGAGGCCGCCGAAAGTGCGAAAGAGACAGTCAATGAAGCCATGGAGAGTGGCAAGGAAAAGGTGGAGGAAGCCCCTAAGGAATAACTCCGTTATTTCCGAAACCTATGGGGTTCAAAGACCTTTCTTGATTCGATTGGCTGACACGGCTGTTTCAACAACACTCTGGGTCCCTAAACCTAGGAACGCACAGACCTCAGCCCGCAAGCTCTGTCTCAATATCGTTTTAGGCTCCAGGATTGGGTCAGGAAGGGTCTTTTGGGCCCCAATCTCTATAAAAAAAAATGGAATGGCAAGCTGAGCTGAAGTATACTTTTCTATATCAAAGGGACATGTGCTCAGGAATTTCTTCTTCTCAAAGGGATATTGAGAGTAATGGTAGACAAGTGGATTAAGACAATCTTGGCGATTCTGGCATTCCTCTTGTTTCTCTCAATGGGCTATCCTCAGGCCTGAACAGAAAACCCGTGGGATATTTTCATCCAATCAGGCTTCTTGAGCGTCGTCTTGTTCTTCGGGTTTTGCATTCACCAATCGGAAAAACCAACTCCACTTCAATTCTCCCCTTTTAAAAAGTTTTCTGATTATTCTTCAAGTGCTTCTAAATAGGTCGCTATCCGATCTAAGGACTTCGCATTCAGCCGCTTCCCATACCACCGGGGCATCACCCGATCCGAATATCCTGGAACCACATAGGTTCCTGGATTCAGGACTGATTCTTGAATATATTCGCGAACCGTTTCAGCCGTCCCATGATATTCAGGATCGGCTAAACGCAAGGGTCCCGTGGTCCCCAACATCAGGCGTGGGCCTTGTCGACCTTTAGCCGGGGCAATACCAGGAATGGTATGACACACCGCACACCCTGATTGAACAAAGAGTTTATCAATTGCCTCATGGCCTGTAGCCAACGGCACGTCCAGCAATGACACCGGCATAACCTTTTCCTTAGAGAGATTGCCCTTTGGTTCACCACTCTTTTCAATCAATGGAGGACCCTCAGGGAGGGGAGGAGGAACAGCAAACATATTGAAAGACAATGTCGCGATAATGCCCCCGCCTACAACCATAAAAATCAAAAAACTTTCTCGCCCAAAAAAAGGTTTCTGCCGCTTTGGCGTGTTCATGAACGTTGAAATTCTGGCATGAGCAGAAAACTTCCTGTTCGTCGCCTTGAGATATGAGCAATCTGTACAACGGGTATTTCTTCTGTACTGCTCTATCGAAAACGTTAGCAGCCTGTCAACGGTTAATCCCTCTACTCTTTCACGAAGAGTGTTTTTTTCAGTGCCTGTTGATGAGCCAACGGCGACTCACTTGTCTTCTCCTTCCCATTTTTGGTATCCCCATTTGAACAGGACGATTTTTACGCCATCAACCTGTATGCTATTCCGAAAACGGTGGGTACAATTACTAGCTTACATACCTCATCATTCATTCCTCATCCTTGGCTTCAAGGACCCCACCTTATGACCCTCCTCCCGCGCTGGTGGCCCCGCGAGGATCTACCAACCGAAATGCCTACTCAACACCGCATTTTCAACGTCACCTCAGAAACTGGCCTGCTCACCAAATGCCACTGGCAACCCTCGCCTGCGAAGAAACCCACGGTGCTGATTATCCATGGCCTTGAGGGATGTATAGAATCCCATTACATGCGTGGTTTGGCCAGGAAAGTTTGGGAATCTGGATGGAATTGTATACGCATCAATCAACGAAATTGCGGGGGATCCGAATATCTTACTCCGACGCTTTACCACAATGGACTCAGCCAGGACTATGCCCACATCATTAGGGAAATCACAGAACAAGATGGATGCCAGCAAGTGTGGCTCGTTGGATATTCCATGGGAGGGAACTTGAGCCTCAAATTAGCCGGGGAAGAGGGGGGGGCTCTCTCCTCACTACGTGGAGTGGCCACAGTCTGTCCAAACATTCAACCTGCGTCTTGCGTACGAGCGCTCCAACGTCCTTCCAATTGGATGTATCATCAATATTTCTTAAAAAGATTAAAGGCCAAACTCCGCAGAAAAGCTCAATTCTATCCTGGGAAATGGGACCTTTCATCCCTCAACAGCATCCGAACCATGTGGGAATTTGATGATGTGTATACAGCTCCAGATGGTGGATATCGAGATGCCCCTGACTATTATGAAAGAAGCGCGGCTCGCAACGTGCTAAACCATATACCCTGTCCAACCTTAATCATTACAGCACAAAACGATCCGTTTATCCCCTATGAAATATTTTCGGATTCCTCACTTCACTCAAACCCCAACATCCAACTCCTCGCTCCACCCCATGGAGGACACTGTGGGTTTTTCCAGCGGTCACAACCACAAGAAGACCCCTTTTGGGCCGAGAATCGCATCATCCACTTCATTCAGGCCCGGAATGGCCTAGCCAAGGATGTCAAATATCACGCGACTCAATAACGAGTAGCGTGTGAGGGAAACCCGAAAACCTTTCTTAATGTTTTCTTCTCAAAGTTTCCCCTTGCAGCGGCATAACCATGTGCGTTAGAAATCTCATGACAATTTTCCACAAAAAAGGTTGCGTAGTCTCATGAGTGTCAAACCAACCATCCAAAGTAAGGGGATTCTGCAAGAACTCCATAAACCTTTCCAAAAATACGTTGAGGGCTGGCTCGATGTCCCCGCCCATCTCCACCATTCCGCCCATCGCATGGCCAATCCCCCAATGGAACGTCCACAAAGCCGCAAGGAGTTTCAGCAACTCCTCCAATGCTTGGGTATCGACAAAGACAATTCCGTGCTGGAAGAAAAGGTCGGGTATGGCGTGACCACGGCTCCCAATGGGGATCGGCTCATAGCTATCTGGGAAGCTCACA
>JAZFZJ010000275.1:0-4589 GCA_036443915.1 Nitrospirales bacterium | reverse complement strand
TTCATCACGCCCAGAAATAACACCCCCACCCCCCAATGGGCATACCCTCCGGTACGGGTTGGGGAATAGGAGGCCCCCACGCTCACAACACAGCAAAATAGTTCCGGTACCCCTTCTCGATCATCCTTTATCAACTCAATGCCAACCGTGAGAAGATGGGCAATAAAATAATGCCTTCCAGGGTAACCCGTTACTGTCCCATACTCCCTCCTTCTTACAGATCCGGCAGACCATGACTCCGGCGCCGGCAGGACGCCTGCAGGAATCAGGAGAAATCGGGAAGATCAGGGCCCTCCCCAGGGTTGGTGGTCTTCATCAGCGCTACACCAGATGCGCCGTATGACTAACTATGACGTCAATCTGAATCCCAATGGTGTTTTGAACTCCCCGTCCAGAAGGGTGGGGAACTCTTTAACAACGGTTCCAAGGGGACGGGGGGAAAATCTTTGTCGTCCCCTGGCCAAAGGCGGAGTTAAAGCCCCGAATGCGGATCGCCGGTGTTGAGCCGCACCGTAGGTGGTGGCTCAACGCGGCCTCACTTCTTATTCCAGCCTGTTGATGGCGTTTTGATGTACTGCCCTAGTTTTGTTTTTTTGATCGCGGTTTTTCCTGCCAAGGCTTCAACAGCTTCGAGTTTGGTCTTATTTCGTCGAGCGATATCTTGGTATGTTTCCCGTCGTTTTTGATTGATTTCGTTCATCAGGTCTGTGACCTCTTTGGAAGCTGGTGGTTTGACGATGCCAAGGTAGCCATTGGACAGTTCCCCCAATAAGCCTTCGGTTTTGGCTTCATGAAGGGTTAAAGCCAATCCCAAAGACGTTCCTCCCAGTCCGATGAGCATGGCAACGACGACGCTAAGAATCAGATGTAAGACATGTCTCCGTTTCATGATACGAACTCCATGGTTGTTAGAACAGTTCACTATTTTCCGACAGCACATTGTCCAGTTCTTTTTCAACTTTTATGCGGACCTCGTGATCAATTTTGATATTGAGGTTGATCGTAATGGGCTTCTCTGGTGCTGCCACTTCGAGGCGTGGGGTACAGGCTATCAGAGAAAGAGTCGTGCTCAAGAGCACTAGAATGAAGGGCAGGATGACAGCGTTGTGAAAGTGGTTCATGAAGATATCCCTCGGGCGGAGCTAAAAAAATAATTGTATCAGTGATCAGTGTTTCAGTCCAGATCGTCTCTATTGTACTATGCGTTCAATCTCTTCTTCGATTCTACGAGTTACTTGCAAACTTTTCAGGAGGGCTGGAAGGTTTTCCTCAATGTTGAGATTAAAGTGAAGTCGTTGCCCTTTCTTGAAATCGGGATTCCTCCCTTTTAACGTTGTTTGCAAATTGAGTGTGCCGTCGGCTTGATAATCCAACCCGATGGATAACTCATCATAGTGGAAATTGCTCAAGGCTTGCAAAATAATATTCATGTTGGCATTCGCCTGCGAAAGCGATTGGGCGCTGCCTTCGGATGGTTGAAACCGGATCACCCCACCAGGCTGGCGTGCCTCAATTTTTCCTTGTCGAACTTCCACGCCGGTCTTGGTCACGGTGGTGGGAAGTGTTCCGTCCAATATGCCGGTGCCTTGAAGGTCTTCTTGTTGTTCGAGTTTTAAAACTTCTCCCAAGTCCAAGTCTTGGATGTGTAACGTCATAGAGTTTTCACCACGAGATTCGTCGAACAGGAACGACCGAGTGGTAATACGCCCTCCTAACATGGAGACCGTTAGATCCCGAACGTCCAGAAGGGGAATAGGAGAGGAAGGGTTTTGCGAAAATTTGAAGTCCATCGCAATGTCGGTGGCACTCAAACCCGATTGAATTTCTTTGAGCGTGAGTTTGGAGGTTTCGGGCATGGACCATGGGTTGAGCCCTGCCAAGGTGACGGTCGTATTCAAGCCGGTGAAGATGATTTTTTCGTAATGGCCGGTGAGGTGTTGGAGATCGATAGTGGCCTCAGCGGTTTTCATGCGGAGCCGTGGTGTGTCAGATTTCGAATCTGGTTCCCACGATATGTGAGCAAAGGCAGAGACCTCCCCTGCGGTGATGTCGAAGGGATAGGGCCAGGGGTGTAGGAAATTGCTTAACAGGAAAGAAGTAGGCCCGAACGTAAGGGAAGCCGACTTAATTTGCCCCCATCCTGTTTGTCCGGGCAAATCAACGAAGGATCGCCCTTGAAGGGAGACGAATTTGTCTGATGTTTGGCAAAGGAATTGAAGGTGAATGGCTGAAGGGTCGCCCGAGAACTTCACTTTCCAATTGGTGTTGGGGAGTGTGAAATCCTTTATCTTTATCGTGGTGCCCAGACCGAGGACAATGACCTCACCTTTGGTTTTCCAGTTTGTCGCCTGTCCTTCAACAGACTCGATGTATAATTTTCCGCCGTCCGACGATAGGTCGATATCCTTCCATGCGAAGTGGGGAATTCGGAAATGCATACGGGTAGGTCCACTCTCCCAGCCATGGTTGTGGAGCTGGTAGGTGACAGAGAACGGTTCTTGAAGATCAAGTTTGAGCCTTGGAATGGAGAGTGCCTCCCTTTGGAATGAGATCGCTTCAAAGGATGCACCGGGCCTCAGGGCCAGTTGAAGGCTTTCTCGGGTCAGGGATGCTTTGCCGGAGAAATCAAAGGAAGTCTGTTGAATTGAAGTATGTTGGTGGGTGACTTTTGGCAACGTTCCAGAAAGACGGAAGTTCCCTTGGCCGGTAAAGTCTAGAGGCAAGGTCCCAGCCAACTCAGTAAGTGACAACTCGATATTGAGAGGAAGTTCTTTGATTCGAAATTGTGTTCGTACCTCTCCTGTGAGTGTAAGTTCGGGTGATTCGGTTGTTGTCTTCACCTGGCCTATGACCGTTTGAGGAAGGTCAACGAGAAGGCGATGGTATGTGGGAGGAAGAAAGGATCGCGCTTGTTCCGGAAGGTCAATTGCGGCCAAGTTGACCAGGGCCTCTGCATGAGATTGTTCCCAAAGTGTCCAGGTCAAGAGATCGTTGGTGAACCCAAACTCTCCCTTCAACGTGGCGGAAATGTCCGTCCCCAAAGATTTCCACTGGGGAAGGGTCATGTGTAACTCCATACTTCCTTTAAGACTTTCGACGTGCTTTGTCATCTCCGCATCCACAAGCACATGTTTTGGAAATGAGGCACGCCAATCAACCGTCATGATTCCGGTCAGGTGTTGAAGGTCAGTGTCGATTGGCCAAAGCAACGAGGCGAAGGAGGAGAGATTTTTGAGATCGGTCGTGAAGGTCCCCTGCAGATGGGCCTTCTTTTCTGATTGACTTATTGACGTTTTTACCCTGACAACCATGGTCGGCTTGGGGCGAAGCGATTGGAGAAGAATATGAATGTCGCCGGTGGGCGTCCCGGAGATGTTCAGTTTGTATAAGGGGAAGTGGGGGCCTTCCATCGTAAACGATCCTGATACAGTGCCCTTTTCATTACTCAATGATCCTGATAGTTGGAGCTGTCGGAACCGTTCAGGATTTTGTGGCCGATGAACCGAGACCTGCTCGAACACAAGTTGTTGAAACGGGAGCACCGGTACCGGGACAAAGAGTGCCTTGACGGTCAAAGGGGAGATTGGAGAGAGGGAATCTTTAGCGTTGCCCGGTGGTTTCGGGTTGGCTTCCACTGCAACATCAGAGATGACAATGTGGTCGACTGTTCCATGGATCAACTCCGAAAGGTGATAGGTAAGAATGACATTCCGGCATGTGAGGGTGAGGGATTCTCCAGGCAAGTCCTTGGTGAAAACCAAGTTCTTGATCTCAAGAGATCGTTGGGTGGGGTATCCCAGTTCTATTGAAAGATTGCTCAACCCCCGTTTGGTTAAGTGGTCCTTGAGAACCGTTGCCCCCCAAATGGGGAAACTGCCATAGATAGCCAAGGGAAGAATGGTGAGGAGTGCAAGAATGCTCCCAAATATCCAAAGTCCTCTCCTCATTGTGCTCGGCTGGTGCTCATGGGTAGAAGCGAGTAACAGACCATATCATGTGATTTAGCGGGGCTCTATGGTCAAGAATGCCGGGGCCACCGTTTCATAAACCATATGATAAGAGGAATCCTCAATGAGTTCTCCTGATCCAACTTCCTCGACAGCCTTTGTAAAAACCGCCAAACAACTCCCGGCTTGTAACCTGGGGATGAATGACCGCCCGGAAGTCCGGCCAGGACAACTGGCCGACCGAAAGAAGATTTGGCATGCTCTGGGGATGGGGACCTATTGGACCGAAGCCCATACCAAACCACGGTAACAGTATCATGTGGTCTGGATTCCTACGTATCCCTAACGCGTATTGATCGGCAAAGTGGCCAGCCGCCTCAAGAAGTTGTTTTATCAGGCGGCTCTGGTCAATCGCTGGTTCCTGCATGAACTGAATATTCAGCAGAATCATGTGCATTTGTTACTTCAGATTTCTCCCAATATCAGTGTAGCCAGAGCCGTTCAAATTCTGAAGGGTAGGATCAGATTTTGACACCGTTGAAAGTTTCCCCGGTTAGAGGAGTTTCTCTGGGGCGATAGCTTTTGGGCGGACGGGTACGTTGCGGAGAGCATGGAGATGGTCCCAGAAGATTATGGACTGAA
>JAZFZJ010000274.1:0-19680 GCA_036443915.1 Nitrospirales bacterium | reverse complement strand
ATAGCAGAATCAGACATTTCCCCCGCCTAAAAAGACCTCTTTAGAAAGAATACACTCGTACCAGAGGGTTCTCAAAGTTTTGCAGATTCGTGGTTAGCCCTCTGCACCCCACACAGAATTCCATTTTTGACCAACTTCCATTTTGCCCTTCCCACGTATCCCTTCCATAGGAATTTGGCCCAGGTAACCTGGCCATTTTAGGAGAGCTCCATATTAGTTGGAATTGGTTGAAAAATCTGATCCAACCACATGGCTGAATCATGCAAGATTTGAGGAAATTTGTAGTCCTTCATTTCCTGGACCATGAGGACACAGGCCTCTCACCTGACATCCTGATGAGCAAACTGGGTTACTTCGATGCCCCCTTGAATACTCGCCAAATCGATCGGCTAATCTGCACGATCACATAGATAAACACTCCCCAAAAAATTCCATAATACCCATAGAATTCAGTCGGCCAATTCAAGCCACCATGTAACAGGAAACCAAGGGCTACATGTGCTCCTAGCCCCAAGCAAAGAGCCAAAACCATCCATTCTCGAACGACGGCTTTTCTTGAAAATCCCATATTTCTCGTGACACCGATTGGAGCAGCCTGGACCATTGGAATAATGGTTCAGAAAAAGGGCGAGACGTTTATACTGGACTTTTGGCCGACTCAATTTCGGTAGCCGTGATCAGACTCGTCAGATAATCACTCACAAATAAGAGGGCTTCTTCTCTGCCATCGGCCCTTCGCCCTTTTTCTCTTCGCTGAATAGAAAGCTCATGTTCCAGGTCGGATTTTACATCGCTTAATAACTTCTGAAGAGATGCAGTGGTTAAATTCATATCTACATCTTCTAATTCCTGACAGCGATCCAACACCCAATTGAGCCCCTCAACCCGACCAAAATATCTATCTTGATCTGCCTGGTCTATTCGGCCCATGGTAGAGGCAAAAGCCTGACATTCATAAATTAGGTTATAAAAACTGGCTATCGCTTTGTGCAAAGTAGAATTCATTAAATATTCCCCTCAAATATGTTTTGCCTACACACCATTATAAAACATCTACGCGGAATCGTTCTAGAAGAAATCTGCATTTTTTTTTAGTAAATGGAAAATTAATAAAATAATCAGGTAAACAAGAGAGGATGAAATTCTGCCATAAACCCATAATACAAAGGAGCAAACTGCTTCAAACTATTGGGACTAGTTTCTTTTAATCCTTTAAAAAATAACACTTGATGGGTGGGATCAATGGTTTCTAAAAGTTTCCCTAATTCAGACTGGGAAAATGACCCTTGTGGAACACTTAAAACATAATGCACCAGTCTTTCAACAAATTGATGCATAATATAGTCACTCTCTAAATAGGCTTGGGGAATATTTCCATTTTTAATAATATTCTCAAAGGAAACGGCTTGGGACGAAAAGGGAATATTTTCCATTAAAGCAGAAGGGTTATTTAGGTAATATTTTTCCTAAAAAACAGGAAAATCAGGGCAAATTTCTCATCATCAGGAGTTGTCCCTAATTCCATTATATAAAGAATACATTGCCAAAATAGCAGTTTGGTTTCTTGATTGAGAAAATACCTACAAGAGGTAATTGTATCAGGCAAGTGAACCAATTCAAAATTATTTTGGTTTTTCTTTCATGTTTTCCTCAGGTTCCAGATAAATCGATCCTTTACATTTAAAAAAATTCTAAACCAAAAAAAAGCAGGGAACGACGATGGTCGTTCCCTGCTTTTTCTCGCCACTTGGCGAAAAACCCTTACAGCCAATTCACCCGTTCGGCTGGACGGATGTAAATCGGCTCTTCAACCTGTTGCCGGACCGCTTCCTTGCCCGACTTGTTGAAGCCCAACACCGTGTCGTTGTACATCTCAAACTTCCGACCGTGAATTTGGGTTTCAAACACTTTCGGCCCCGGAATGACGTCATACCGGAAAATGATTTGCTGACTGGCCCGCCACAACTGCAGGACCGCCAACAATTCCCGGCTCGGCACAAGATACTTCTCAATGGCATTGTCCACCCCTGGCCCAAACATCTGCCGGATGTAGCCACGAGGTGCTTGCCGTGGCGGAATGTAAAACCCGTTGGGTTCCGTGCCCCATTGCGGGTACAAGGGCAACGCCACCTGTTCCACCCGAATGGTGTAATACAACGGATTCCAGCGGTCTTCCGCCCACAAACCATCATCGCCCACTTTGACTAACCCTTGGAGCCGGATTTTGCCCACACAAGCCGCCATACACCGGGTTTCCATGGGTTCCCCACCTGTTAAAGGATCTTTTCCCTCAACCCGTGGGTAACAGGCGATACATTTTTCCGACACCCGCGTTGTCCCGCGATACATCGGTTTCTTGAAGGGACATTGTTCAACACATTTTTTGTATCCACGGCACCGATTTTGGTCAATCAACACAATCCCGTCCTCGGGCCGTTTATAAATGGCCTTCCGCGGACAGGCTGCCAGACAGCCTGGATAGGTGCAATGATTACAAATGCGTTGCAGATAGAAGAAATACGTTTCATGCTCCGGCAAACTGCTGCCGGTCATGCGCCACGGTTCTTCTTTCGTGAACCCGGTTTTATCAATGCCTTCCACAATGGCCCGCATTGACGTGGCAGTATCTTCATAAATATTCACAAACCGCCATTCTTGGTCTGTGGGGATGTAGCCGATCGCCGCTTGGCCAATTTTGGCACCGGCATCGTAAATCGTCATGCCTTCAAACACCCCATACGGCGCATGGTGTTTCCGGCCGACCCGAACATTCCACACCTGCCCACCCGGATTGACCTGTTCGATCAACTGGGTAATCTTCACATCGTAGAACTGGGGATAGCCCCCATAGGGCTTGGTTTCCACATTGTTCCACCACATGTACTCCTGCCCTTTGGAAAACAGCCACGTGGACTTATCCGCCATCGAACAGGTTTGACAGGCTAAACACCGATTAATGTTAAATACAAAGGCAAATTGCCACTTCGGATGCCGTTCCTCATAGGGATACAGCATCTTTCTTCCTAATTGCCAATTATAAACTTCTGGCATTGTTGTCCTCCGTTTCTATTGTATGGTTTACCAAATGAACCAGCGGTGAACCCCAATTCTTTAGTGAAAATTGGGATTCACCTGGATTCTATAATTACACCTTAATCTTAATGTGATCACCTTTCAGCCATTTGATCATAAACTCATTCTCCTGGCCTGGAGTGAACCCGGTGCGAACCGGTTCCCACGGCCCACGCCCACCGATGCCGCCATCTTCCGCCTTCGTGATGCGGATGAGACATTCTTTCGGCACGGTGTTAACCGCGTGGTTGTCCACTTGGTACCCAAATTTAAACTTCCAGCCCACCGCATGTTTCCCCGGCAGGGAGTCTAATTGCTGCATCGGCATCAACCAGTCCCGCGTAAAGGACTGTTGCGCCCCATACCGGAAGTTGGATTGATAGCCCGTGTCCATGGCAATGGCTCGGCCGTCCGGACGTGTTTCATGTCCTTTCACCGATTTCGCCGTGGCCACATAAGGCGCATGCTTCGCCATCGTCACATGGTACGGGAACGCCGGGTTGTACTTCGCCCGGATCATCAACCGCGCCACCTTGTAATACGGGTCACTCGGCTTCCAGCCCCGATACGGCCGATCCACCGGGTTACCATCAACATAGACATAGTCCCCATCGTTGATGCCCCGATCTTTCGCCGCTTGCGGGTTGATATGGATTTGATGTTCCCCGACGCCTGGCGTCCGTTTATCCATGCGATAGGCATCCCCAAAGTTGGACTCATACATCTGCACCCAGTCGTTCACCGACCATTGACTGTGCACACGATGTCGCGTCTTCGGGGTCACACAATAGAATTGATACCCCTTCTCCCATAAGGGGTTGGAGTACCGTTTAATTTCCTGCCACGGCAACTTAATGTTTCTGACGGTTTTGTCGTCATGATGTTGCGCCGTGATCGGAATACCATAGTCATCCGGCCGCACATACGGATTGGTGGAAAAGATGGCATTGGGCAGATACGGAGTGGCTTCAGTACCCTCACGGTGTGAGATGAAGTTTTCCCCATATTCAATGGCTTCTGGCTCCACCCGGTAGTTTTCATACCGACCCGTCCGCGTCCACTGCGGCTTGGATTCGTTGGTTTCTTCCCAGAAAGGGTGCCGCGGATACGTGCGGCACAGCACCATCCAGCCCTTTTCCGACTTCAACATGGTGTCCACGTTGTAGCCGTAGCCCGTACTACTGGCATCCAACAACCGTTGCACATACACGTCCACCCGGTTGTCATACACAAACTTGAAGTAATCCCGGAACCGCCCATCCCCCGTCATTTCGGTGAGCTTAGCGGCTACGCCGGCCGTGGTATCCAGGTCATTCCGCGTGTCATACAACGGCCGAATGCCGCCCTTCCACACTTGGAACCAGGGATTCGACACCGTCGCCGTATGTTCAGGATAGGTAAACTCCATCCAGGTGTTCACCCCAAACGCCACGTCGGCATGGTTGACATCCGAGGTCATTTCAATATCCTGCGTCACGATCGTTTCAATGTGCGGATCCACGTTTTTCACCATGTCATAGTGGTGTTTCGCGTTGTTCACCACATTGACGTTGGCCACCCACCGGAATTTACTCGGGGTCGGCATGTGCGTCTTCCCTGTAAACACCCGTCGGCCATACTTCGGCGTATTCACAATTAATGCCGTATCACCGTGGTTCCAGTAGGCTACTTCTTCCCCGTAGTAATACCCTTTGACATGTATTTCTTTGCCATGGGCATTCGGATCAGTCGTAATTTTAAACGGGTTTTCCGCGGTATGCGTCCCCAACCCGCCTCCACTCCACGGGGTTGCTGTCCAGATCCCCGCTTTGTAGTTGCCGGCCCAGGTATGCTGCCCGGTCCCGAATTTCCCCACGTTCCCCGTCACAATGAGCACCATCGCCGCGCCCCGCGCAATGATGGTTTGGTGGAAGTAGTGGTTCGTGCCTTCCCCGTTGTGAATGGCTGCTGGTTTGATCGTCCCCGAATCCCGCGCCCACCGCACAATTAAGTCTTTTGGGCATCGATTGATTTGATGGACCGTATCCAGATCATAATCTTGTAGATGCACTTGATACATTTGGAAGACCGACATCACATCCACTTCCCGCCCATTCAGAAGCCTCACGCGGTGGGTACCGGTCAACGCCGAATCAATCCCGCTCTTGCGGTAATGCCAGCCCACCATTTCCCGATGCATCGGCACGGCCTGGTTCTTATTCAGATCCCACACCATGAAGCCGCCCAGGCGGGCAATCTTGGATGCATTTAACGTTTGCACTTTCCCCGAATACGTTTTCGAAAAATCAGGGAATTTATAGTCTTTGATCACTTCCCGCGGATCAAGATATTGCAACGTATCAGTGCGGACCAAAAGCGGCATGTCCGTATACGCTTGACAGAAATCATAATCGTACATGTTTTCATCGAAAATGATCTTTAAGGCGCCCAAGAACAAGGCCCCGTCGGTTTCCGGCCGCACCGGCATCCAGTAATCCGCTCGATACGAGACGGGGCTATATTCCGGCGTGATCACCACAATACGCGCGCCCCGCTCAATGCTTTCTAACTTCCAGTGGGCTTCGGGCATTTTATTTTCCACGAAGTTCTTGCCCCAACTGGTGTTGAGTTTGGAAAACCGCATATCGTTCATGTCGATGTCAGACGTTTGCACCCCCGACCAGAACGGATGCGCCGGGTTTTGGTCCCCGTGCCAAGTGTAATTCGACCAATACCGGCCCCCTTGCGCTTGTGCCGGCTTGACCTTGCGGATATAGGTATCCAACAGGGCACCACAGCCCCCATTCATCCGCGTAATAGCCATTTTCCCGATGACCCCGAGAATCGGCATCCCCGCCCGGAATTTCATGGTCCGGGTACCGCCCCCTTTGGTCATTTCAATCATTTCCGGGGGATAGCCTTGCTCCCGTAACCGACGAGCCCCGGCTTCCCCACTATATCGTTCCGCAATGACGATCATGGATTTGGCCAAATACGTAAAGGCCGTGTCCCAGGACACCCGCAACATATCATCCAAATACCGTGCATTGAACTTATATTGCGTCATGCTGGCAGGGGTAAATTCGGGACTGCCATCATCCATCCAGGCTTTCCACCCGCGGCGCATTAAAGGGCCCTTCAAGCGATAGGGGCCATACACCCGCCGATGCATCGTGTAGCCTTTCAAGCACATCCGAGGATTGTGCGCGAACGTCCCCCGGTTGCCGTAGAGATCTTCATAGGTTTGATGGTCGTAGTTTTGTTCCACCCGCATGACCACCCCATTGCGGACAAAGGCCCGAATCCGGCAGGCATGCGTATCATTTGGGGAACAGACCCAAGTAAACGAGCTGTCATACCGATATTGGTCGTGATACACCCGCTCCCAAGAACGATCGGGATATTCCCCCAGGGGATTCCCCACTTCGATCACCGGTTGCAGCGCCGTCAAGGCAAGGGCCTTGTCGGCCAAGGCCACGGCGGCCACTGTCCCGGCTGACACCTTTAAAAATTGACGTCTAGAAAGAAACATTGCTTACACCTCCTAAAGTAAGTGCAGGACAAAAAGTCCATGCATTCATTCATGAAACCTAACGAACAAATAAATGAATTCCCTCCTTTCCATTATGAAGTTAGTTGTGTGTGGTGTTGTCACCGATTTTTAATTCACTCTTTATACGTACATACACTTAATTTCATGAATTTATAAAATCCCAGACAAAATACTCAGCAAGAATTGGTCCTTTTTTACTATCAACATAATTGTAGTAAGCTATTGATATTATTATTTATTTTAAACAATTCTGTAACAGAGAAATCGCCAACATGTTTCGAATTGGTAACGATGCATTCAATCAGGAATTTGCCTGCCATTGTTAAATAACCCACCCTGTTCTTTTTCGTTAATTAAATTAAGGCTTGTTGGCAATTTTACCTTACTCTTTCAAATTCCCTTAAGTTTGCTACGTTTTGGTAACTATTCTCTTTATGGGTAACATGGAATTGCCTATAGAAAATAATTGAATCATATGGTGATTTTGCCTAAACACACAATAAATAAAACTTCAGAAAAGTGCCTCAGCAAAGCTGGGCATTCCTAGTCGCTCATTAGACTCCCTCCAGGGGGGGATCGAATGTAACACGAGTTCTAAAGGACTTTCAAGGCAATCGATCTCTACCTTGACCTGAAAACCTTGTTTTTTGGACAACCAGAGGCCAGGAGACACGAAGACCACCAGGGAGAGAGAGGGGTGCATTGATTTGGCCCAAATGGCACGAGGAGTTGGTTGAAGGGGATCCAATACTTTTGAGGGAGCTTGGCGCGAAGGGCATTCTCCGTTTCAGTCGGGGATTTGGTCACCACATAGCCACGTCGATTACATATTCCATGGACATGAAAATCTAGCCAATACCGGAAGCTTTATAACCTAGGGTCACCACCAAATTGGCTGTTTTCCGGCCAACACCGGGTAACTTCACTAATTCTTCAATTTTATTAGGGACTTTCCCCTGAAAATCTCGACAATTCTGTTTGCACATCTCACGAATTGGCTTAGCCTTCGTTCGATAGAACCCCACAGGGAAAATGGTTTTTTCCAATTTCTTCAGATTTATGGTGGCCATAAGAGCCAGGTCGGCTACAAGGGCAAACAGCCGTTCACTGGCTTAGCCAACAACCTGATCTCGGGTACGCAAGCTCAGAATACATGCAATCAGAATTTTAAAAGGACCTGCCCCCTCTTCAGCTAGGCGACCGACAACAGGAGCCACCCATGGCTTGAGGGATTTCTTAATCAACTGCAAGACGACATGAATATCCTCGTCCTGCAAATTAATATTTTTGGTTGGGATTTAAGGGGGGGGGGGGGGAAGAGAAACGAAAGATATAAAAACCTTAACGTTAGCCAATCAAAACATACGATGCTTGGACAGCCACTTTTGTCGTCGTCGCGCCGCTTCTCGTTCCTTGGCTTTTTTCTTCACGCTAGGTTTTTCATAAAATCGGCGTTTTTTTAATTCTCTAAACAAACCATCAGCCGCCAATTTTTTCTTGGCAACTTTTAATGCTTTTTCTACGTTATTATTGATGACTCGTACTTCCACAATTCCCTCAAAAGTTTGGTCGAAAAATTATAAGATATAGCGGTCAAATTCTCTTAGCCCAAGGAGTATACTCTATCATGAGTGTATAGCCTTTGCAAGACGAAAAAATTTAGCCAAATAGTTAAAATTTACTTAAAAAACAATTACTTGAATATTATTTGATACACTGTCATTCCTTTAATTATGCATTAATTATTTGTGGTTTTTCTACGATAAACCAATCAGGCTTCTTTTAAAGCCGTAGTGATCTCCAACACCATTTTTTTCCCATCCCCAAATAACATCAAGGCATTGTCTAAGGCAAACAAAGGATTAGGAATACCCGCAAATCCTGGACTAAGACTCCGCTTAATGATGACGACGATTTTTGCCTTGTCGACGTTAATGATGGGCATACCTGCAATAGGGCTATTCGGATCGGTCCGAGCCGAGGGATTCACAACGTCATTGGCACCTATCACCAACGCCACATCAACTTGATCAATATCCTGATTACTTTCATCCATATCTTTCAAGGCTTCATAAGGAATATCCGCTTCAGCCAGCAAGACATTCATGTGTCCAGGCATTCGTCCTGCCACAGGATGGACTGCATACTCTACCTTCGTGCCACGACTTTCTAATAATGCAGCTAAACTTGCCACGGGATGCTGAGCCTGAGAAACGGCCATCCCATATCCGGGAATAATGGTCACCCGCCGCGCTGCATCAAACAATAACGCAACTTCTTCCGGTGTGGCTGATTTGACCTTACCCCCATAGACCTCATCTGCTGTCGCCCCTCCCTCTCCAGTTGGTCCCAGCACCCCAAACAAGACATTGGTCAAAGACCGATTCATGGCCTTGCACATAATTTGGGTTAAAATTAACCCAGCCGCCCCAACCAAAGACCCGGTAATAATCAAAACATTATTAGACAACACAAATCCCGTCGCCGCTGCCGCTAACCCCGAATACGAATTCAGCAATGCAACAACCACGGGCATATCCGCTCCGCCCACTGGAATCACCAGCAAAACACCCAGCACCGAAGCCACTCCAACAAGCAACCAATAAGCCACCCCACTAGTTGGCTCCAGTACGACCCAACAACTCAATCCCAACGCGAGTATTCCTAAGACGGCATTGATCACCTGCTGTCCAGAGAACAGCACCGCGTTCTCACTTATTAAACCTTTCAATTTCCCAAAGGCGACTAAACTCCCGCAAAAGGTCACAGACCCAATGAGTCCGGAAGCAGCGGCGGCAACGGTTAATTGCATCAAGGGAATCGCAGACCCCATGGTACTTTCCAACAACGCGGCACCGGCCACCAAAACAGAGGCCACACCCCCAAACCCGTTAAACACCGCCACCAACTCTGGCATGGAGGTCATTTCGATTTTTATGGCTAAAACAGCCCCGATTGCCCCCCCAATGATCAACCCTAAGATGATCATGTCGTAACTCACGATTTCCTGATTCGTGAGTGTCAGGACAATGGCCAACAACATCCCGATGGCACCTAGCAGATTGCCCCGAACGGCTGTGCGGGGATGAGTCAGGCCCTTGAGGCCAAGAATGAATAGCACTGAAGCGAGTAAATACCCAATATTAATAAGTGAAGACATTTCGTCCAGTTTTCCTCTTTATTTTTTCCTAAACATCTCCAACATGCGATTGGTCACCATAAATCCACCCACGACATTAATTGTGGCAAAAATGACAGCCAACACCCCCAAGACGGTCGTGAGGAGGGTATGTTGCGCACCAGAGGACAACAGGGCTCCCACTAAGGTAATTCCAGAAATGGCATTAGAGCCAGACATTAATGGCGTATGAAGCGTTGGAGGAATTTTGGTGATGATTTCAAATCCCACAAAGATCGCTAACACAAAAATCGTCAAACCCAAAATAAACATTTCCATAAAAAATCCTTGGTGTTTACGCCGATTGAGCCGGTAACCCTAGAGCTTCCCGAATTCTTGGCTGAACAACTTCGCCATTTTGCGTGATCATGGTTTCTTTGGTGATTTCATCGTTCATATCAAGCGTCACTTCTCCTTTTTTCACCAAATGAAGGAGAAAGGCGGCCACATTTTTGGCATACATTTGACTGGCATGATAAGGAACGGTGGCCGACAAGTTTTCGGGCCCATGAATCGTCACACCATGGGCAATAACAGCCTCGCCAGGCTTAGTGAGCTCGCAATTGCCTCCCCCCTCTGCCGCTAAGTCCACAATGACGGAGCCCGGTGCCATACCTGCCACCATGTCTCCCGTGATCAAGATTGGGGCTTTTTTACCTGGTACCGCAGCGGTTGAGATAACCACATCACTCGTGGCAATCACTTGTTTCAACAACTCCCGTTGCTTTTGGTAAAAAGTTTCATCTTGGGCCTTTGCGTACCCACCCCTATCTTCCGCATCACTCGTTTCCAAAGGGAGCTCGACAAATTTCGCACCCAAACTCAAAATCTGCTCCTTAACAGCAGGACGAATATCATAGGCTTCTACAGCGGCACCCAACCGACGCGCCACAGAAATGGCCTGCAATCCTGCCACTCCAGCACCAATGATCAATACCTTAGCCGGCGTCACGGTTCCAGCCGCAGTCATAAGCATGGGAAACATTTTTGGCAACGCATTCGCAGCCATCAGGACAGCCTTATATCCGGCCACTGTCCCCATAGAAGAAAGAATATCCATACTTTGCGCCCGAGTGATCCGAGGCATCAGCTCCAAGGCAAAAGCCGTTACTCCACGGGAAGCCAATTCTTGAACTGATGGCGCATGATTCAAGGCCTCTGCCAACCCAACCAACAATTGTCCTTTCCGAAACGCTTCCAGGTCTACTCGCCCTTCCTTCGGATTTGCCCCCAACAAACGCACTTGAACGATACAGTCCGATTCATGAAACACCTGCGCTCGAGATATGGCGATTTTGCCGCCCTTCTCGGTGTAAGCAGAATCAGGGTATCCTGCTTGCTCACCAGCCCGAGATTCGATGACGACATCCATCCCTCCTTTTTTGAGGGCAGGAAGGACAGCCGGAACTATGGCTACTCGATGTTCGCCAGGATAGGTTTCTTGTGGGACACCAACGTTCATAAGCCCTTATCTCTCAAAAATATGGAGTGGATTGCTCTAAAATTTTTCATCAATAACAACGATCCCCGTAGCATGTTACAGGGAATAGCAAGTATTAAAGAATAAACAAAGAACCCATTTTTGCCATTCAGGCAAACCTTAGACGGATATCATAGGGATTAAAAGGGAATCAATGTGCCTTTGGCTCTACCTTACTTAGTGCGAAAGGCCCAGATCCGGTTGGCGAGTTGTCATCCTTATCAAGAAAACTGTTGACCGACATTTGTGGGGCATCAAAAGAGAAAGTTACCCCCTTCCGCAATTAGATCAGGTTGTCTAGGTTCCGGATTCAGATTGGGAATAGAAGGACTGGGCAATTTCGGAGGCCGTAAAGAGCATGGCGCCACTTTGGGTATAACATCCATGTCCATACAAATGCTCCCGGGGAGTCTCTTCCGATTGAACCCCATATTCAACCAGCAGACATTGGCCATCGTTCGCACAACGGGTCGTCCGGCGGGTACATTCCAACCATCGTTCAAAGCCGTCATAGGGTTCTAACATCTCACGAAATTCCAGGTTGGCTTGCTCCGCCTCCGGCGCAGGGACATGGTCGGTCCCCGCTACGGCTAATTGCTGCACATAATCACCCCCGGTTTGGTAGGGAATTTCCCAAGCCGTCTGAGGTAATTCCATTTTAGCCAACCACCGCTTCCCATCAGGTCGAAGCGGTCTATGATTCACCATATGAAGCAAATGTCCAACGCCTTCGGTATCCCATCCATAGCGGACGGGAGTACCTAAGGTAACCACATCCACCTTAGCTCCGCATAAAACTTCATCAGCAAGTAACTTTTTATACAATTCTTCTAGACCATCAATAGATCGCCGCCCTGATGGGGAACTTTGCCAATAATTGGCCAAAATCTCAAAAATTCGAGCCCGAGCCTCTGATTCGCCTCGGGGAATAAGATTGGACAGTAATGCCAAAACTTGTCCTGCATGCCCATACCCAATAAAAAGGAGTCGATCGCCATTGGATAACGAAAGTCCAGTGCCCCATTCCTGGAGGAATTTAATCACATCCAGCGATGCTTCCACTCGCCCCACATGATGATTGGTCGAAGACCACACATATCGGGAACAGGAAATAGTGTTCTCAATCTCCTGCCCAAGCGCCTGGGAAAATTTCCTGACATATGCCGTCGTAAAATTCCCAACTTCTTGTGCTAGGACATCCAATGTGTGTTGAGTTGGCTCGTTATTCACCATCGGTGGGTGAATCGGATCATCCGCCAGGTAAATCCCGTTTGTGTCTGGCCGAAGATGTGCCAACAGTGACTCTAACCCAGGAATACCTCGGGAATAGCCACGTTTTAATCCCCCAACCTCATCTAAGCGAGCCGCCCCAAACAGATCCGTGAAAGGATGCCCGTTGAGAAAAAGGATGCCTTTCACTTGGGCTTTGGCCAATTGAGCACCAACCTCAGCCATCCCCTGACGCCAGGCCGGCGAATCAAGGGCTGCGCCAGGGTGGAATGTCCGGTAGGACACCCGTGATCCAGGGTCAGCTCGAGAATAGTGGGAATGGTGAAAATTATTTTGGTATGGCATGTGGAAAAATTCTGATTCGAAGCCGTACAGTCATAGTCGATACGACACCCCAAGAGCAAGAGGAGAACCAGATCCTCTACTCTATTCTACCGGTTGACTCGCCTACCACATCATTTGGTTGACCGCCTGAAAATCTGCATGATAAGTTCAATTTCGATGATTGGCCTCATGCGAAAGCTGTGGCTTGGTATAAAGAACGTTCATTTACAATTTCATATCTACGTTTTCGTAGAGCATGGCAAGGAACATGAGTACTTTTTGGAAAACTCGTTGGTCACATTTTGGATACCTTACTACCGGACATTTTCCCATGGTCGTCGGATTGGTATGGTTCGGACTCATCGGGGGAATGCCCCTGACTGCCTCAGCCACACAAGCTGACCATATCGTCCTCGTCGTATTGGAGGGGATAAAATCTTCCAACATTCAAAACCAGACCACTCCAACCCTTGCCAAATTAGCTCAGGAAGGGGCTGTGACTTGGACAGCGCAATCCATCACTCCCCCCAACACGGTTTCAGCTATGGCGTCGTTGCTAACGGGACTCCCCGTGGACAAGCATCATGTGACTGCCGTCTGGGAGACATACGATTTTGCTCGGTCGTTTATGCGCTCCCCTACTGTCTTCGACTATATGGACCTAGCGGGTGGAAGGGATAGTGGGGTATTCCTCATGGACGAACGATTCTATCAATTGGTTCGCCCAGAAATTTATGTCGATTCACAAGTCTGTGGATATACGAAACCGCAATGTACACCAGAAACCGTGTCAGTTTATATTAAAGACTTTCTCACGAAGGTCACCAGTCAGGGGGGCCACGGATTCCGGCTCTTTGGCGTCCCTAACCTCCTGTTGACACATTTCCCAACGGCCTCTCGGATTGGGCAAAAATATGGCTGGGATTCTTCAAAATTCGCTTCCGCCTTAACCTCTATTGATACAGCCGTTGCTCAAATTATCAAAAATTACCAGGAGCTGGGAGTCTTGGACAGAACGATGGTCATTGTAACCGGGTTGCATAGCGGACCAATCCACTCATCTTCGAAAAATGGAAAGAGCGTCGGCAGGAAAACCGGCACTCCTGACTTTGATGCGACAGTCCCATGGATAGCCTGGGGGGCCAATATCAAAGGCCATCACCTGATTGCCAAATCCGTCTCCTTGTTGGATACGGGAGCCACCATTATGTATGCCCTTGGATTAGAAACCCATACCGAATGGGAAAGCCACACGGTCCAAGAGATCTTCCAGGCAGTTCCAGAAAAACGAACTACTGGCAACGAACCGCAGAAAATTTTCTAAAATGCCTCAAGTTCGCATACGTGCCTCATTATGGAAAAGTGGTCTAGGCCTTCTTCTGGGGATCGTTTCTTTGGTCATGGTTTCAATAGGATATTCAGCCGAGCCTACCAATCCCCTCTTGCGAGAATTTCCCATTACGGTGGATCCGTCTGCCCTCAACCCACCCACATGGTGGCACGTGCCAGGTATGACACCGTTGATTTGGACGATGGATCCCATCAATATGCAGGCATTCAAAACCACAGATGCCAAAGAATTGAAACTCAAACCGGGAGAATATCGGTTTGGGACCTTTACCTTTGATTTTTTATTTAAAGTGGGCTTAACCGGAAAATTGGAGTTTGCCTCAACACTTGATCAATGTGTCAACGGACGAGACACCCAAGTCCTGACCATTCATTGCAGCCATACGCAACCCTATCCCCAAGAACCAGACTATCCGAATTAAGTCGGAGGGGATAAGAAAGAAAATCATGTCGAATACGGTACAGGACTGGCTTGACGCCTTAGAAGATGTAGATGATGCCACTCGCGAGGAAGCTGCCAAGGCACTGGCAGAAATGGGTGACCCCAAGACCCTCGAACCATTGTTCGCCGCCTTAGAGGATGACTATTGGTCAGTCCGGAGCCATGTTGGATGGGCGCTGGCCAAAATTGGAGGGGACCATGCTATTGAAGGTTTAATTACCCTCTTTAACGACAATATGATGGAAGTCCAAGCTGAAGCCGTTCAAGCCATGGCCTCATTGGGCAACAAAGTCGTCCCACAACTTCTGACCTCCCTCAAAGACAAGCGGTGGCGGGTGCGCGAGCAAGCCGCCAAAACTTTAGGGGAAATCCGTGATCCACAGGCCGTTCAAGGGCTCATTATTGTATGTCGCGACCGGGATGGGGCCGTCAAGAGTGCCGCCGCTGAAGCCCTTGGAAAAATCGGCGACCCCCGTGCCGTACCCACGCTGATTAAACTATTCAAAGATACCTCAAAAATTGCGCGGGAAACAGCGGGAACAGCCCTAATGTATATTGGCCAACCCTCCATCGAAGCACTTCTGGAAACCCTCAAAGATCCACATTTTGTCGTGCGATGTCATGGGGTCAGAGCTTTGGGCGGGATGACTACTGACTATCAAATGGGTCGGGCATGGGTAAGAGAAACACGAGTCGTCCACGCCTTGATAGACATGTTAAAAGATCCAGATCGAGCGGTTCGGGAAGATGCCACCATTGCCTTGGGGAATATTGGGGATCCAGCTGCCGTGGATGCCCTGATAGAGGCCATGAAAGATGGCGCCGTGAAACGACATGCCATCGCCTCCCTAGGGATGATTGGAGACCCTAGAGCCTTCCCTCCTGTGCTGGATGCCTTAAAGGGAAAAGGAATTCATCAAGAAGGCAAGCCGACGCCAGGATGCATTATCAGCGAAGAACTTTTAATCAAAGAGGCTGCCGCGACGGCCCTCGGCCATTTTCGACATCCAAGAGTGATTCCGGATTTAATCCTGTTGCTCAAAGATATCGTGCTCCGTGATTACGCAGCCAATTCATTGGTGCTGATTGGCGATGCCGCCATCGAACCACTCGTCTCCTTTCTTCATGACCCTGACTTATCCAAAGTGGATAAAGAAAGCGAACGAGTCTTGGCCTTTGCGAGTACACGGATGACGGCGTCTGGAGCACTCAAAAAAATCATCCTGGACACGCTAGACAAACTCGGGTGGAGACCTTTAGGAGGTACCAATATGGAAACTCAAGAAATTGAATACACCGATACGTCGAATGTGTTAGGAGAAGGAGGGGAAGGCCGTTTTGGCAAAAGCGGCGATTTCGCTCAGCCTGCCAAAGCCCCAAAAATTGAACGGTAACATCGAATGTCTTTGTTCTAGCTATTTACATAATTTACAGAACATATGGGGAGGAAAGGAGTATGGTGAATAAATTTTGAAATTAGCTAGAAGTTTACCTCCTGATTAACAGGAAATTTTTAACCCTACCGACCGTTTTGAGAAGTTTGTTCATCACCACCTCCCGCCAGAAGACCTAAGCAAGCCAGTCATCTACCACGGCCCGAACGCGTGACGAGCCATATAAACCTGTAGCGTTGCATGAGTCTGCGAGCGATAGACTTATTAAATCCTGTTAGTCCCGCCGAAACTGGAGAATACCCCAAGTGAGATGCCCTGCAGTCCCAGCATCCACCCAGTGCTGAAGCCCAACTTTCATATTCTCCAAGTAATCTTCGGTACACACGCGAAGCAAACTGTGGTACTGAGCCACCAATTCTTGAAGCACTCGGCCATAATGCGTCTGCAAATTTGTCGAAAGATCCACGATCCGTATTTCCTTAAACCCGAGTTCGGCGGCGAGTGCCTGGTAATAGGCAATAGAGCCCAAGGAATCTAAATGAATCCTGTTCAGAATGGGCTGCAACACATCAGACGGACAGGTCTCATTTTGCATAGGATCTGTAAAGATGAATTGTCCGCCCTTGGTGAGAACCCGGTAGACTTCCGCAAACACCTTCTTTCGATCCCCGCTATGCAAAATGGCATCCTGGGACCACACCAAATCGACGCTCCCATCCGGCATTGGAATATTTTCAAAACTGCCATCTACCACATTGATGGCTAGGCTAATCTCCTCTTTCTGATTGAGCTCACGGTTTCGTTGATTTTGCACTTCGCTCAAATTGAGACATCCTACCTGACACCCGAAAGATTTGACCAAAAACCGAGCAGAACCCCCATAACCGGCCCCAATATCCAATACCCGAGTTGATGAGTTCAGATTCTCCACACAGGAAGCCATTTTCTTCACAGTTCGTCGGCTGGCCTCAACAATCGAATCCTTTTCCGAGTTGTACAATCCAATATGGATATCCTCACCACCCCAAATCGTGGCATAAAACCGATCCGCATCCGAGCTATTGTAATAGACCCTGGCAGTATCAACCGTGGAGGAGTAGGCCAGATTGGCCGTTTTTGAGATTGGACGTTCCTCGTTTTTATAGAGCTTTTCAGCCACATGGACATAAAAATCGGGGTCTTCAACTTTGTGCGTTTCCTGAAAGTCGGCATAGCTTTTTACCTGTTGAAATCCCACTTCATTCATCAGACGCCGAGTATATTCCTTTCGTAAGGGAAACATGTTCAGATGAAACACTTCCTTATCGGGAAAGGTATAACGAAACCGAGCCAGTCCTTCATCCACATATTCCGGCTCGGCACTGACATTATCTCCACAATAGTAATACACATGTTTCGAGGTAAACCCATTGTCTAAAATTCCATCATAATTCCGTTGATCAAGAATAAGTACTCCGTCGTGGCGCAACGCGGTATAAAATTCGGCCAAGGCCTTCCGGCGATCCTGCTCTGAAAACAGATGGGTTAATGAATTACCCAAACAAATAACGGCATCATATTTTTGATGAATGTCCCGACTGAGCCAGCGCCAATCAGCATGAACCGTTCGCATAATAAATCCAGCTTGACGACCATTCTCAAAGGCTTGCGCCAACATTTCCGGACTCCCATCGGCACTCGTCACATCAAACCCCGCTCGCAATAACCGGATGGAATGAAACCCCGTCCCGGTGGCTACATCCAAGACCTGTTTTACCCCCCGCTCCTTTAACAACCGAATAAAAAAGTCTCCTTCACTATCCGCCCGTGCCTCCCAATCGATGAGATCGTCCCATTTTTGTACAAAACTATGGACATACTCCTCTTTATACAGATCGGTTTTCCGTTGGGCGATAGGATTATCCCCATAGAGTTGTTTTTGAGTCATGGGCGTACCTCCTGTCGGGCCGTAACCCTGTGTCCACCTCTGAAGGCTTGCTTAAAAATGAAAAGGACCTCCGCACTCACCCCTATCAATGAAAAAAAGGCCCTCTATGGCTGACAAGGATCCCCAATTTAACCATTTGAGGCTCACATCGCAACCCCTCCACAACATCGTGTATCACAAGTAAAGAATACGGCCTTTATATGGTGAAGGCCTGCCACAAATTGACCAGGACAAACATTTTCGGAGTTAGCTGAAGGCCCACGAAGGAAAACCCCTGGAAAAATTTAGGATTGGGGAAGGAAAAACTTTGGCCAACAGGGCTGTTGAGTAATGCCCATTTTCTGTAACCGCCATCTTCGTTGCCTACCTCCCAATTCATCCAGAGCAAAAGGGAATGCTCCAAGCTTGTCTTGAGTCTTCTGGAAGGAAGGCTCGCCGTTTCCCACACAACCCGGCACACCATGACACAGGGACTGTCGAATAGTTCACGGTCCTCACGAAACCGGTGCCACGTCAGGACCAAAACGAGTGGAGAACGCCGCTGGCGCACCCTGCGCCTTCGCGAGGGCATGCTTTTTCACCATGCCCACATGCCTTTCCTCGGGGAGAGCCGCACGAAAAAAAAGAGGACGAGTCTCACTGAATTGGTGCGGGGATTTCTCCAACAAAGGTGCGAATTTTTCAACCTTTTTCAAATATTTGTGCTGAAGGGGGAAATATGCTAAGCCCTACAACCCGTCCCTGAATGTTCACAAACAAAAGGGGACGGCTGAATTCATCACAATTTCTTCATTGGCAATCCCATCTGACAAAGCTCATGAAGTACCAATGCGGAGGTCAAAAAGGTCCGCTGTCTCACCTCCCCCAACCCAGGCATGCCAAGATACGCCTTTCCACAGGCAAGGCCTCACCAAGCGAGGAGGACGGGGCGTACAAGATGGTAAAGGGGAGTCCGGCGAGCTAGGAAAACGCCGGTGGCGAAATTTTTCACCATTCCCATGAAATCCACCACCCTCGTCTTTAATATCTCTTGTATCCTGTCACTCGCATTTCTCCTCTGGGGAGGTATCGCGCCCGATCACCTCGCAAAAATCACCGGTGCCATTCAAACATCTCTCCTGGATACATTCGGGTGGCTTTATGTGCTCGCGGCTTCCGGATTTTTAATTTGTGCCCTCTGCCTGATCTTTTCTCGATACGGCGATATTCCACTGGGTCCGGACGGGGCCGAACCCGAATTCAATTTACCCACCTGGTTTGCCATGCTCTTTTGCGCAGGCATGGGTATTGGGCTGGTATTCTGGGGAGTAGCCGAGCCCACATCACACTTTCATGACCCACCGATGGGCGAGCCGGGGACCCGTGAAGCCGCGCGTTTAGCCCTGCAATATTCGTTTTTTCATTGGGGGCTTCACCCATGGGGCATCTATACCATGGTGGCCTTAGCCCTGGCCTATTTTCAATTTCGACGAGGTACCCCAGGCCTGTTCAGCCTGAGTTGCCAACCCATCTTGGGCAAATACGCCAGCGGTTTTGGGGGTTCGGTTATTGACGTGGTGGCCGTATTTGCCACGGTATTTGGGGTTGCCACCTCGTTGGGATTTGGTGCGGTGCAAATTAGCGGGGGGCTATCTTACGTCTTTGGAATCCCCAATACCTTAGGGACACAACTCACGCTTATCGCCATCGTGACGGTACTCTTCATGGCGTCGGCTCAAACCGGCATACATCGCGGAATCAAATATTTGAGT
>JAZFZJ010000273.1:0-5018 GCA_036443915.1 Nitrospirales bacterium | reverse complement strand
AATTAAAAATTTTCTCAACATCGAACAGCTGGGGAGAACCAAATCTGACATCAAAAGGAAGAGGGAATGTTCAAAAAGCCCGTCCTCGCAGAGGCGGGGAGCTCGCTGTCTGACCCGCCCAGCCCGTGCACATCAAAACGTGCCTTTCCCTGGGCAAGGCCGCGAATTGGCTATCGCATCCCGCAAGGGGGCTTCCGTGACTTGACGCCAGGAGCGTACGGGCTAGTACGTGAGGGGGCACGGCGCGAAGAGCGCCAAGCCTGGGTACGGCGAAGGCTCCGGCAAGGGGGTGAGAACGCCGCTGGCGGCTTTTTTCAAGGTTCCCTTAATTTGAGGATTGGCTACCGACGGGCTGGTGATTGTCGAGAAGGCCAGGATAGTCAACTCCAATGGGTGTGGTTGCACAGTATTTGCTCCACCATTGAATGACTTCTTGCAGAAAAGGGTCTTCTGGCCCTGTGGCAAATAAATGTCCGTAGAGATAACCGGTTTGGGTATCGAAGAGGATGAAGATTGGCATCGAAGCTGGTTCTGGTAGGGGAGGCGTATCCATAAGGAGGTGCTGATTTCCTTCGGGATTTTCTTGTTTGGTCCCTGGTTTCTAGATGGGTTTTCGGTAGATTGTCTCATTTTCTTAAGTGGCCCCACCTAGAAATATGGGTGATTGGGTCAGTCCTATTGAGAGGGAGAGGCTGCCCACCTTCTGGTAGGGGTATCTAACTATTTGGAAATGTTAAAAAAATACAAGGATAACGGCCACTCTTCTTGCTCAAAAGGGGTTGCAATTTTTCTTGATCTCCCCATACACTCCAAGGGAGACGTTTTTCTACGAACTGAGAGGGAGACCATCCATGGGCGCATCAGGAAGTACTGAATCTCACAAACCTCCTCGTGTGGCACAGATTCTGTTAGTGGAAGATGAAGTGGATGTGCGGGAAACCATCAAACTCCAATTGGAGGGTGAAGGTCACCAGGTTATAGAAAGCCAGTCTGGAAGTGAAGCGCTGGTTTTGGCCGAGTCCTCCCAGTTCGATATTGTCTTGACCGATGTCATGATTCCGGGCATCAATGGAATTGAATTGGTTCAACATATCAATCAATTGCCCAATCACCCTGTGACCATTGTGATGACGGGATATGGATCCGTGGAAATGGCCGTCAATGCCATTAAGGCTGGAGCCTTCGATTTCCTGTCAAAACCTTTTTCAGTGGATGTCTTGAGTGCCACGATTGCCAGCGCCATGCGGGTCAAGTCCCTGCAAGATGAAAACGTAGAGCTCAAGAAAACTGTCAAAGGGCAATTTGGATTAGGGAAATTAGTGAGTTCCAGTCACGTGATGAAAGAGGTGTTTCAACTCATAGAATGTGTGGCTGATACCGACAGTACCGTCCTTATTCTTGGAGAAAGTGGAACCGGGAAGGAGTTGATCGCCCAAACCATCCACCATCATAGTACGCGGCGGCGGGGCCATTTAATCCCTGTTAATTGCGGAGCGATCCCTGAGGCACTCTTAGAAAGCGAATTGTTCGGTCATGAGAAAGGGGCGTTTACGGGAGCGGTAGCCTCACGAGTGGGCCGTTTTGAACTGGCCACAGGTGGGACCATTTTTTTGGATGAAATCGGTGACTTGAGTCCTCCTCTTCAAGTGAAACTACTTCGAGTGCTCCAGGAACGGACGTATGAGCGGGTGGGAGGTACCCGTACCTATAAATCAGATGCCCGTGTGATTGCGGCCACGAATCAAGATCTTGAAACCCTCGTGGCGACGAAACTGTTTCGCGAGGATTTATTCTACCGGCTAAATGTCGTGCCGGTTCTCGTTCCGCCACTACGCCAACGAGTTGAAGATATTCCGCTGTTGCTGCAGCATTTTATAAATTTGTTTAATGTCCGTCGCAAAGCGGAATTAGCGGGTGTCTCTGACCAGGCCATGACCGTGCTCTGTGAATATCCCTGGCCTGGCAACGTGCGGGAACTAGGAAATATTGTGGAGCGGATCGCGATTTTGAAGAGGCGAGGGCTCATCGACCTGGCAGATTTGCCAGAGAAAATTCGCCGTCTTCCCTCCACCCATCTTCCCACGATGCCCGCGGCGATTCCCGTGGGTGGCTTAGATCTTTCTCGAGCCGTGGAAGAATTTGAAAATCGATTAATTCTTGAGGCGCTCGAGCGAACCAATTGGGTAAAAAGTAAAGCGGCGCGACTCCTACAAATTAACCGGACCACACTCATTGAGAAGTTGAAAAAGAAATCGCTGGCCGAAGTGGTCGCCCAGCGTGTCAGTCCTCCTGAAGATTTTGCCGATGCCCGATGAACGAACCGGCTTAACCCCTCCCTGCCTGTTTTCTCCTTCCCATACCCTCAACTAGCCTAAAGTTCTGACCCTTCCGTCAACTCCTTGACGTCGGCATTTTTGTCCCGGCGTATCCTTCAAGAAAAATCCCTCGTTTTTCAACAGATAATGTTGCGGTGTGCTGTCAGACCAGGCAAAAAAGACTCCGGTCTAGTTTTTGCTCAATTTACTCCAATAGGTGGATCAGGTTGGAGTTCAAATTACACGTGACGATGGTTTTCTGGATTACTTGGTCATTGGTCGTTCTTTGGCCGAGTGTAGTGGTGGCCGGCGCATGCTCGGAATTTCCATGGCCGTATCCTCAAGAAATGGTTATGCCTGAGATGGTGAAAGAGGGACAAGCCGCGATGCAGGAGGGCTCCTTGTTGAAAGCACAAGAATTGTTTTCAACCTATGTCAAGGGACAAGAAGAAGGGCTGTATGCTGAGGGAGCTCGATGGGTCCTGGCTTCGCTTCCTGACCATTCAGATGAATTCGGCAAGGAGTTCTTGAAGCGCATTCAACGTCTTCAAGTCATGAAGGCCAACAAGCCAGATAGTGTGTACGCCCCCTGGGCTATCTGTTCGATGGGGCAACTGTATTGGGATGCAGGGTGGCATTCCGAAGCAAGTACACTGTTTGAAGAATTTCTTCGGACATACCCAAAGCATTCCATGGCAGGAGGTGTGATGGTGGAAGCCGGAACGGGGTATTTGGAAAATCATCAGTTTCTCGAAGCGGCACTCATCTTTCGGCGAGTCGTGGAAGAGCCAAAATGGGAAGCCCATCGCCTCAAGGGAGCCCTGGGGTTAGCTGATGCCACGGCCATGTCTAAAGCCTGGAGTCAGGCTTATTATTGGTATCGGGTCGTTGAAGCAGAGGCTCCGGAGCTGATCCGACAATCTGGGCGTTCCTCCTATTATTATGGTGTAACCGAATTAACTGTTGGCGAATCGGCCAACGTACTTCCTCGGTTTTTGGTGCCCATCAACCTTCATCCGCACGGAGATGAAGCCGGCCAAGCACTCATCCGCATCTCTGAAAAATTACTGGAAGAGGGACATGAGTTCATGGCCTTGTGGTTTGCTGACCAAGCGAGGCAACGCTATGCCAATCGTGAACCTGGCCGTCGTGGGCAGATCGCATTGCTCAGGTGGGTGGTGTCGTTTTTGTCGCAGGAACATTCCAAAGCCGAGTGGGAAAAAGTCTATCAGCGGTTAAATGGCTTAGAAATTTATTTGTCCGTATCTTGGGATAACGTATTGGAAACGTCCAGAGTCTTGAGTTTCGCGCCTGAACCGGATGTGGCTGATGAGAGTGTTGCATGGATGGGGCGAGGGTATCACATTCTTGGAGATATCCCTGCGGCCATTCAATCCTTTGCGCATCTGGTGATAGTCACGACATCTGAGCGCCGGCGCCAGGAAGGACAACGTTGGTTGGTCGAGATTCTTAACCAGCAGATTCAATCCTTCTTTGATCAAAAAGCCTGGGTGAAATTACTCAAGTTTCATGAAGAACACAAGCAGGCGTTCGATCTTATCCCGATAGAACGGGAGCGGGTCATGATGGTGGCCCAAGCGTATCAGCGAGTAAATCTGCCATCCAAAGCCCTGCGTTGGTATGACCAACTGCTCAAGGAGTATCCGAATACTCCTTTTCGTGAAGAAATTTTAGCTGAAAAAGTGTTTTTGGCCGAAGAACAAGGGGAGAACCAATTAGTTCGAGAGGTCGGCGAAGGGTATCTTCGCGAGTTTCCCAATGGTCGATGGCGTACCGCAGTGGCGACCGTCTTAGGGATGGAATTGTTAGCTAGTGAACAATATACCAAAGCCATTCAGCGGTTATCCGATGCGGTTCAATGGACTGACGACGTGGGTATCCAACGATATGTGCGTCGGAATCGGGCTCGTGCCTATCAAGCCGCCGGGAACAGGGACCAGGCCCTTCAGGACTTACGATACGTGGCCTCTTCGGATTCTGTGGAAATACCTGATGTGCTTCGTTTGGGAGATTTCCTTTTTGACCAAGGAGATTTTGCTGAGGCCGAACCACTCTATGATCACGTGCTCTCCTCCGATGCACCAGTGGAATTAAAAGCCTGGGCAAAGTACCGGTGGGGACTGTCATTGGAATATCAAGGAAAGACGGGCGATGCACAAAAACTATTGGCAGAAGTGCAGCAATTGGAAACCCGATCTCCCGAGTTTGAAAATACCATTCGTGCGGCAGCCTCGGCGGTGTTGGAGGAGTTTTCATTGAAGGGAAAACGAAGCATAAGGAAGACAAATGAATCCAGCTAGCCCCAATCAATTGACCGAGAAGGCCCAGAAGCCGGCGTGGGATACCTTATGGCCCGACACGATTGAACCAGAGGTCTCGAGTCGGACCTTGCATTTGGCGCTTGAGGCGAAATACGCCCAAAACCAACGATTACATTACCAAATGATTCGACTGGTGAAGAGCCTTCCGGTGGCAGCCTTGTTGTTAACCCAGAATAGCCGGATTGTGGCTTCCAACCAATATGCGCAGTCACTGATGACTAACATCGATTGGACGAAACCGAGGAATCGGGCAGATGAGTTATGGAAAATTTTAGGGTGGCCTCCGGTTCCCTTTACCCATTGGGAATGGGAAGAAGGGCATTTGTCCTGCTGGGAACACCCCCTAGGTATTCCCGATCAG
>JAZFZJ010000272.1:0-3389 GCA_036443915.1 Nitrospirales bacterium | reverse complement strand
GTTTTGTGGGCATGCCCTATTAAAACATCCATGGCGGATCGGCATCAGCTTTCTTTTGATGGTCATGACTTGGGAATCACCACTCTGTTTGGCAACCGATTCAGAAATTGGGCCATTTCTAAACCAACTTCACCAGAAAGCCCATTCAACCAGTGAAAGTCCTTGGAAAGAACAGGCCGATGCCGTGCTCATTCAAAATAAGGAAACCCAATGGGAGCGATATCTGAAGGCGGCCATGAACCTACCAGACTGGGTCGATCTTGGACTAGAAAATCGTACCCGTTTTGAAGTGTACGATCATCCCTGGCGGTCTAGCCAATTGGGGGGAGGGGGAAAGACCGACCCTCAAGTCGCCCTTCGATCTCGGATACGGTTTGGCCTCTATGGCGGACCCTTCAATTTTCTCTTCGAAGGCCAGGACAGCCGTGCTTACGGGAACAATGAAACCGGGGATTTCGTGAACACGACGATCGTCAACGAATGGGATATCCTACAAGTCTTCGGAGCCTTAACTCTGAAGGATGCGTTGGGAACCGGCTTGCGAACTGATGTTCATGTTGGTCGCTTGACTCTCAACTTTGGAAGTCGTCGCTACATTGCCCGCAATAAATTTCGAAACACGACGAATGCCTTTGATGGGTTCCATTGGCAAATCGCACAAGAGAATTCCTGGCGCATCAGGGCATTCCTTGTTGAGCCGGTCATACGGGATGATGTCAAACTCGACGAGCAAAATAAGAATCGTTTGTTTTGGGGAACGTATGCCGAAAACAATCAACTCCCCTGGTTACATATCAATGCCTTTTATTTTGGATTGAATGATCAGCGATCTCAAAACAAAAATCTTCACCGGACTTTTAGTACGTTCGGCCTCCGGCTCTTCAAACCGGCAGCGGTTGGAGATTTCGATTATGAATTCGACGGAGCCATTCAAACTGGTCATGTCGGACAGACCGATCATTTTGCCTATAATCCCAACGTGGAAGTTGGATATACCTTCAATATTCCCTGGACTCCCCGCTTTCTGGCCCAATATGTCTACGCCAGCGGAACTCGGACACCAGGTGGAAGCCAGAGCGGAACCTTTGATCCTCTTTTTGGAGCTCGCCGCTTTGATTTAATGCCAACCGGAACCTTTGGGCCTTTTGTCCGCTCCAACTTGAGCTCTCCGGGGTGGAGGATAATCGTCAAACCCGATAAAGGTTTAAAAGTTCAGATCAAACACCGGTTTTGGTATTTGGCTCAAGCCCGTGCGGTGTATGTTGGAGGAGCCTTACAAGACCCTACGGGAAATTCCGGGAACTATTTAGGTCACGATGTGGAACTCCGTGTCCAATGGGCCGTCAGTCCTAATCTGGACTTCGACTTGGGATACGACCATTGGTTCAAAGGATCCTATTTCGACAGGCTCCCTCCTTCTGCAGGGTTACCAGCGGGAGGAGAAAAGGATACCGATTACTTTTACTGCTCCATGAGAGTGAGACTATAAGAAATGGTGACCAGACACCTAAGGATCAGCACACCCTTCCACTTCTTTTCAAAAAAAGCAAGATACATCACTCGAACACTCATACTTTGCATGGCATGCGTTTTGGTAGCTTTTGTGGTTCCCGGGCAAGCAGAAGAGGTCCGAGTGGCAGTGGCGTCGAATTTTTTATTCACCATGAAAATTTTGACTGCTAACTTTGAATACAACACAAATCATCGAATAATTATAATCTCGGGCTCCAGCGGAAAACTCTACGCACAGATTCAACATGGTGCGCCATTCGATGTCTTTTTCTCTGCAGACCGGCATCGCCCGGAACTGCTGGAAAAGGAAGGGCTCGCAATCAAGGGAAGCCGATTCCCCTATGCCGTCGGACGTCTGTCGTTATGGAGCCCGGAGGATCACCTGATTGGCGATGACGCCCAAACCACCTTAACCCAAGTGACCTTTTCCCACCTGGCTGTCGCTAATCCCAAGACCGCTCCATACGGCAAAGCTGCCGTACAAACATTGAAAGCTCTGGGCTTGTGGGATCAGACCAAGGATCGCCTGGTGCAAGGAGAAAATATTGGGCAAACATTTCAGTTCGTGAGTTCCCGTAATGCCGAATTGGGTTTCGTGGCGCTTTCCCAAGTTCTGAATCCAAAAATTAACAGCCTGGGAAGCCGATGGGATGTTCCCCCTACCCTTCATGACCCGTTAATTCAGGAAGCTGTTTTGTTGCCCCATGGAGAACACAATGCCTCAGCAAAAGCCTTTCTAAAGTTTATACAAACACCGACCACACGGACAGTGATACAACAACAGGGCTATGGGCTCCCTGACCATTCACACAAGGCACACACACGATAATGCTGAATCTAGACCTTGGTCCGCTCTGGCTGACCTTGCAATTGGCTAGTGTCACAGTTGTTGTCTTACTTCTTGTCGGGACGCCATTGGCTTGGTGGCTGGCGTTTACCTCATCCCGGTTTCGGACTATTGTGGAATCTATCGTGGCTCTTCCTCTCGTCCTGCCTCCCACGGTGTTAGGATTCTATCTTTTGATGGCACTCGGTCCGAATGGACCCATCGGTAGCCCCTGGAAGGATCTGACTGGCGCGGCCCTGTCCTTCACCTTCACCGGTTTGGTTATTGCCTCAACCTTCTACTCTCTCCCCTTCGTCGTCCAGCCTCTTCATGGCGCCTTCGAAACATTGGGGAGAAAACCCTTGGAAGCCGCTTGGGCGCTTGGCGCATCCAAACTCGATACCTTTTTCACAGTCGCTTCACCCATGGCTATTCGTGGGTATTTGACAGCCATTATCTTGGGATTCGCCCATACCTTGGGAGAATTTGGCGTGGTCCTCATGGTTGGTGGAAATATCCCAGGTCATACCAAAGTCCTTTCCATTGCCATTTATGACCACGTTGAAGTCTTGGAATACGCTCAAGCCCATATGCTTTCAGCAGGGCTGCTGGTCTTTTCCTTTGTCATCCTGTTGTTCGTGTATTCCCTCAATCGTCGCTTGCCTATCCACGTCTCATGAGCCAGCTTACCGCCAACTTCGATGTCACCTTTCCCTCGTTTAATCTCAAGGTAAACACCACTCTTCCGGCCAAAGGGATCACAGCAGTATTTGGCCCATCGGGATGCGGCAAGACCACTTTACTACGATGTCTAGCCGGATTAGAACGTTCCCCTACCGGTATCATGATTCTTGATAATGAAACTTGGCAAGATGAGACAAAGGGCGTTTTTCTGCCCCTTTCGCGACGTCCTGTGGGATACGTTTTTCAGGAACCACGACTCTTTCCTCACCTGAACATTCGCTCAAATTTGTTGTATGGATGGAAACGAATTCCACCAACTGCACGGAAGATTGGGCTGGACCACGTGGTTCAAATCTTGGACTTGGAG
>JAZFZJ010000271.1:0-5535 GCA_036443915.1 Nitrospirales bacterium | reverse complement strand
ATACTCGGCTTACCGACCCATTTGAAATCCCGTTTCAAAAATTTCAAACTTATAGTTATTCTAAATAATTTCCAAAGCCTTCTTGCTCTTTGATCCTACCAGTAGAGGCGGCCATACCACATGGAATTCCCTGAGGACCCTATTCCTCCAATTTTGCCCGACGCCTGCCGCCCGTCCCCCTGGTCGGACGCTCTCATCACTCGGCGGGCCTTGTTTGAGTGCAGCGAGTTGGCCCGCCCTCCTGGGGTTTGCGTCCGTCCACTCTGATGTGACCGGGCGTGACGTCAATGGTTTTGGGTCCTTTTGCCGAACCAAAAGGAGCTCGGCTGCCGGGCCGAACCCCGGCATCTCTCGTACATGTTAATCATTCCCCGTTTCTATCATGGAGCCAAACACAGGTCATTTCCCCCGAACAATACGGAAGTTTTTTGGAATAACTATAGATCGCCAGACCGGAAATACAGGATTAGTCCCATTAGCTCCTCTGAGGGATTATGGGAATGTTGAAGAAGGAGAACCTCGCTGTGAAAGGCCTGAGAAATGAGTGCCGACTATCACTCTTTAAGGCCAAAAGGAGCCACGGTCATTTTCTCGTATTGACCACGGTCTAAAGAGAACAGCCCAGGGAAGTCCTGAAGTTCAGACTGGGAAAATTTTCATACCGTCTATCCTTCATTTTATGTATAATTTTAATCTTTGATTTTCGACCCTCGCATTGGAGACGGAACATTTTGTCCGTAATGACTGGTCACATCAAACACACCATCCAACAAGCCATCACATTCAAGGTGCTCCCTCGGTTCCGTCTTCCCGCAGACTTTGGAAGCCGACTGCCACGCCGAGTATTTACCTCGACCTATTTCGACACACCTGAACGCCGATTGAGCCAATTCGGGATCACCCTGTGCCGAAGGGTGGAACACTCAAAAGGTACATGGCACATACAAATTCCCAAGGGACGTGCCTATCTGGAGTTGGAAATTCCTAGTTCCTCTTATCGTCCCCCACAAGAATTTCAACATCTATTCTGGGCATTTTTCCGAAAACAAGACCTTATTCTTCTGGGAAAACTTCGGACCGAACGAACTGGGCAACGAGTCCAATCCCACGAGAAGAAGATCGCGGATGTGACGCAGGACGTCATAGCACTTCTTGAAAGCCGCCACGTGGTACGACGGTTCATCAAACTCGAAGTCGAATTGTTGGAGGGGAAGAAAGTTGAACTGAATCAGATTCGAAAAATATTACGTCACGCCGGAGCCGATGACATACCTTTTCGCCCAAAGATTTTTGAAGCATTAGATCTCCCCTCCCCACTATTTCCCATTTCAGTGGATTCTTCAGCTCCAACGGAGGAACACCTTCGGACCATGTTACAAAACCACGTCTGGCAGATGATGATCCATGATCCTGGTACCCGGTTGGGACAAGATCCCGAAGACTTACATCAAATGCGGGTCGCCACCCGTCGGGTCCGCGCGCTTATTCGAGCGGGGCGCCCTCTCTTGGACCCGGATTGGGCAAAAACTATTAGACAAGACATGAAGTGGGTGGGAAGGTTATTAGGTGGGGTAAGGGATTTCGATGTCCTGCTGGATCATCTTCAGCAAGCAGCAAGCTCCTTGTCGACTTCAGAACAGGGAACCTTTCAACCTGTGCTTCAAAAAATTCAAACTCAACGCTCCATGGCCAGAACTGAATTGCTGAATGGCCTACGAAGTGACCGATACCTCTTGTTACTAGAGCGCCTGGAGAACTCCCTGACGAATCTTCCCTCCAGACAGTCCTCGGTTACTCTTCCAGGCTTGGCTCGGAAAGACTACAACAGGCTTAAAACTCTTGTGAATCAGATGGATAGAACCCACATGGAAACTCACCTTCATGACGTTCGCATCCATATGAAAAGGGTCCGCTATACCGCAGAATTGGCCGGACCGGTATTGGGAAAATCTGTGACGCGATTCCTCAAACAAGCCAAACATCTCCAAGATCTGTTGGGCTCTCATCAAGATGCCGTCATAGCTGAAACGCGATTAACGGAACTCTTGCGCGCTTCCCGAAGTGCTCGCATGGCGTTTGTCAGCGGTCTCATAGTTGCACGATTAAGAAAACAGCGGAGTATGGTCCTGGACGCTTTCCCAGGACAATGGAAAAAATTGGAAAAACGCGCAAAGGGTCTTGGAAAAGTCACCGTGTAGGCACCTAATTTTCATTGGTTTTACTGAGGTTTATGGTATAATGTCTTCTCTTCCATCACCCACGATATTCTGACAACAAATTGTCCGCTCAATCCCTTAAATTGTGATGGGCAATGGAGCACTTTCATGACAGAGCTGGCTTTAAACACCCCTTCTCAACAATCTAGCCCACCTAAAGATTTGAACGATCCTCAGTGGTACTTGAACCGGGAACTTAGTTGGCTGGAGTTTAACAAACGAGTACTGGAAGAGGCTGAAGATCCCAATCATCCCCTGTTAGAACGGGTGAAATTTCTGGCCATCTTTTTCAACAATCTTGACGAATTTTTCATGATTCGAATTTCCGGTCTTAGGGAACAATTATCAAGCGGGGTCCTGGAAGCCTCATTGGATGGGAAAAGTCCTTCAGATCAATTAGCCAAAATCCGGGAAGCCCTGTTAGAGCATTATTCCCGTGTGGCCCGATGCTGGCAAGACGATCTGCTCGCCAAATTGGCAGAAGCTGGCATCCAAATCCTTCCCTATAAAAAAGTGAAACCCAAACAACGTGGGTTACTCCGTCGTTATTTTCGCAAAGAAATCTTTCCCGCACTCACGCCATTAGCGTTTGACCCGAGCCATCCCTTTCCCCACATTTCGGATCTCACAGTCAATCTCGCAGTTGTCGCCCATGACCCTGAGCGGGGAGAATGTTTCGCACGAATCAAAGTCCCCGCGATTTTTCCTCGGCTCGTCCGAATACCTGACGAACACCAGGTCAACGATGATCAGCAACTAGGGTTAGGAGCCAGCACGGAAGGAACAAATTTTGTCTGGCTAGAAGATATCATTTCAGCAAATTTAGACATGTTATTTCCTGGGGTCACGGTGCAAGCCGCGTATTACTTTCGCATCACGCGCGATGCTGACTTTGAAATCGAAGAAGATGAAGCAGGAGATCTCTTAGCCGCCATTGAAGAACAAATTGACCTGCGACAATATGGTTCAGTGGTTCGCCTGGAACTAGACCAACACACCCCAGACTTCATCAAGGATATTCTGGTCAGAAATCTCACGTTAGCCCCCTATCAGGTCTATAGCTACGATTTTCGTCTAGGCTTATCCAATCTTTTCGAGCTCACCAACATTGATAGGCCAGACCTCAAATTCCCTCACTTTATCCCGGTACTCCTGCAAGACACTCAACCAAAAGAATCTTTATTTTCGCTGATACAACGAGAAGACCTGTTCCTTCATCACCCCTTTGACAGTTTCGCGCCCATTGTGGAATTCATTCGACAGGCTTCATTAGACCCGCACGTCCTCGCCATCAAGCAAACCCTCTACCGGGTCGGAGCCAACTCACCCATTGTCGCCGCATTAATGGAAGCCCGCCAACATGGGAAACAGGTGGCCGTTCTTCTGGAACTCCAAGCTCGATTTGATGAGGAAAAAAATATTGAGTGGGCAAGAAAATTAGAAGACGAAGGTGTGCATGTCGTGTATGGCGTGCGGGGTCTCAAAACCCATGCAAAAGTGTGCATGGTCGTCCGTCGGGAATCGGATGGCATTCGTCAGTACCTGCACCTCGGAACGGGCAATTACAATCCTATCACCAGCCGCATCTATAGCGATTTTAGTTTTTTTACCTGCGATCCGGTCCTTGGGGAAGATGTGACCGATCTTTTTAACGCCTTGACGGGATTTTCAAAAAAAACCACCTATGCCAAATTACTGGTTTCCCCCGGTGGAATTCGAGACCAACTCATCACCCGCATTGATCGAGAAACTCAACGACAGCAAGCTCACGGCGATGGCTATTTGGTGTTTAAGATGAATGCCCTGATAGACAAACCCTGCATCCAAGCCTTGTACCGAGCCTCTCAAGCTGGCGTCAAAATTGACTTATTGGTGCGAGGGATGTGTGGACTCAGACCAGGCCTCCCTGGCCTCAGTGAAACGATAACCGTCACGTCTCATGTGGGACGATTTCTTGAACATTCTCGCTGCTTTTACTTCCGCAACGGAGGCAAGGATGAATTACTCCTAGGCAGTGTCGATCTCATGACGAGAAACTTAGACCGACGGGTCGAAATCTTATTCCCCATCGAGAACCCAAAGCTTCGGAAATTTATTTTTGAGATGGTGTTGACCCCCTATCTCAAGGACAACATCCAAGGGCGACGGTTGGAATCGGATGGCACCTATACAAGAATGAAACCCGGCCCTGACGACCCTCCCTTTCATGTCCAAGATTGGTTTGTCTCACAATGGAAAGGTAAAGGAATCAAACCCCAATCAGTCTAAGGTAGACTATCCCGTTCGACACAAAGCCTATTTGAAACCTGTTTTCCGAATTTGGGCTGGGGCTAGTGGACGATTGTAGAACTTTTCGAATTGAACAACCAGGACCAGAGTTCTTTGAATTCCTCGCTGCTTAATTTCAAGCGTGAAGTTTTTTTGATCCCAAAAATCCTCTTTGAGTAATTCTTTTCACTTCAATAAATCGAGTATTATTGTTCCTCATTCCCGTATGGTCAAAAAACTCATCCAGGCTTGCAGTATCTAAAAACTCAAGCCTTTCAATGGGGAGGAATTTATAGAAGGAACACGACGCCTGCTTTTACTCAGTCATCCCATCTTTACTGTCCCAGCTCTCTCTGTCAGTTAGCTTTAGTCTCTCGACCAATACCTGTTGGGGATTCAAGACATGTGCGAGCATCGCAGAGACAGTTCCCGCTTCTGACTCAAGTCCCAACCCTTCATTCTTTTCCTGTGTGCTGTACGACGTGGTCTGGCAGGGCGAATGTCTCATCTCAATTCCCTGTCTGTTCCCCGTAACACGTACGGCGTAAGGATTATGGCGTGAGCATCGCTCTGGCCTGAACTTGCCCCACCAGCGGGTATGAGGTACGTGTTGAAGGCAATTGACAAATTTGCCCAAGGAAGTACAATGCTGCTCCTGTAGGGAAGAGAGGATTATGGTTTAGGGACGAACCTTCTTGGCCGGAAGTGGGCAAGAAGGTTTTTTTATTTGAGAACATTTATTTCCCTCAAAAGGGCGTTGATTTTTTCTATTCCCACTTGAGGAATAGCCAGCTTCGCTGAAATTTAGGAGGACAGCGGTGGTCGACAGCCTGTGTAGGCGAAATCTATAATCCAAGCGAGCTGGGGCTACGCTATTTCCTATCCCTATTATTGACAACCGTGGTTGATTGAAGGAGGAGTCGATGGCTACTGCTGATCGGTGGATGATTCGGGGTGTCGAGTATGGCAACTGCAACTGTGCCTATGGGTGTCCCTGCCAATTCAACGCTCCGTCCACGAACGGGTTCTGTCAGACAGTTGTGTCTGGTCG
>JAZFZJ010000270.1:0-2325 GCA_036443915.1 Nitrospirales bacterium | reverse complement strand
AACAAGGCTCGCCGGCTCATTGAGAGCATCCACCCAGAGGGCCGGGCGGCAGGCGTCGGACCTTGGGAGACGAAGATTTCAGGGATCCAGCTGAAAGAGCGTGAAACCATATATTCCGTATGATCCGTCCGAGGGCTCATGCCGCCAGCGGGTATGTGACAATCTGGAAATTCCTGCACTCCTTATTGGCGGGAATCTCCAGGGCAACTTGTTAAGAGGGGAAGAAGCCTTATCGAAGGTTTTGGAGAAAGGCTTCACTGATTTCCCCACGAGCGACTTCGGTCACCGGGCCTTTCATCGTGATGTTGTATTGGGAGTCCACGGTAATAAACAGTGTTCCGCCAGGGGCTTTAACTTTGACCGGACTGGCAACTAACCCCAACCGCACCCCTGCACAAGCCGCGGCACAGGCGGAAGACCCGGATGCTTGCGTTTCGCCTGCACCACGTTCCCATATTAAAATGGAAATGGCTTTGGGCCCGGTCGGGAAAGCGAGCTGGACGTTGGTCCGTTTGGGAAAAATGGTGTGGTTTTCGAGTTCCGGTCCGATTTCAAGCAGATCTTCGCGGGTCCACCGTTCCCCCCGTTTCTTAAACACCACACAATGGGGATTGCCGATGCTGACTCCGGTAAACCGAAGGGATTGATCCGCGGCTTTCACAGGTTGCTGGATGAGTTGGGGAACGCGTAAGGAACAGGGAAGGGCAATAGGTTGAAAGGTGGCTCGTCCCATCTCCACCGTAGCACCCGCCACGTGTCCATGGCCGTTCACTTCCAATTGAATGGCCACCAAGCCTCCCTTGGTCTCAACAGTAAAGTGTTTTCTCCGGGTTTGCCGGGTGTGAAACAAATAACAGCCAAATATTCGTAACCCATTTCCAGATTTTTCGGCTTCACTCCCATCAGGATTGTAAATCCGAAGGCCAAAATCCGCTTTTTTTGAAGGACTTACGGCCAGAATCCCGTCACTCCCTACCCCCCAATTCCGATTGCAGAGGGCCCGGATGGTTCGTGGAGTTAATTTAAAGCTCAGTGTCGATGGATTGAGGGCGATATAGTCATTTCCCAAACCATGCCCTTTAAAAAAATGGTTTTTCATGCCTGCTCCACAGTTGAATGGATCTCTGCAGGGGATAGGTTTCTGAAGTACCATTCCCCCCCCCATTACTCGGTAGGAGCTGAATTATAGGCAAAAACGAAGAAAGAGGAAAGACTTTAATAGGGAGGAATGGTCAGAAAAGGCAAAAAAATGGGGGAAAGAACGTTTAGGAATAGGGAGACGGAGCCCTCCAGAGGTAGATAGGGTTGAAAGTGGGAGGGGAATGAGGAGGGGATAAGACAGAGCCCTGCAGTTACCTTCCCACTGAGTCTTGATACCGACAGTTGAACTATTCCAAATTCTTACAATGTAGATCCAGGCAGCCTCACGCCATGGCCTACTATCGTTGCTAGGAGGCTGTTCAACAAGGTCCGTCCAGCAAGGTCACAGGCAACCAGGAGGACGAGCCGTACTGTGTCGTACGGTGAGTCTTGGAATCAAGGAGAACGCCGCTTATGGGATGAAATGGCTGGTTACTTACTGGGAGGAAGAATAATTTCGTTGTTGAATGGCTGCCAGGATACGGTCTTCCTGGCCATGAGCCTCCCAGACAAGCCGAAGAAATTCAGCAGGAGGGAACGTGATACCACGAAGGAATGGACGGTCGGCACCACATCCGTACATTAAATCTTGGGGGAGTTTTCCACGGAGTTTGGCCTCAGCTTTAGCGATGATTCGGGGTAGCCAGGTGAAGCCACCCAAAGAGGCATTCCTTGGGGGAAAGGAGGCAAAAGGCTTTGGGCTGGGAGAACGTTGTCCATTTTGTTCCTTCAAGAAAAAATCTCGTCGAACTTCGGTAATAGCTAAGACCGTCTCAGGATCTGGTTCTCCGTCTTCCACCCAATCCTCGACAAAGTCATAAATCTCCTGTGGATTAGCCCCCAAATTTGCCAACAGAGTCGCATCCTGTTCGGAAAATACACCCTCCGGACCACGAACTCCTTTTTGGAATTGTTCCACCGCCCCTGAATACAGGGCTTGAAACGAAGTTTTCCAATCCTGAGGATCTTGGGTCGGGGGTGTTTCGGATGGTGCAACCATGTTTTAAGCCCTTTTTGCCTGATTGCGGGCGGCGCGGCGTTCGTTGTCGGTAAGGTAGCGTTTGCGAAGACGAATGTTTTTGGGTGTCACTTCGACCAGTTCGTCGTCCTCGATGAATTCCAGGGCAAATTCCAACGTCATGTCTCTTGGAGGCACTAAATGAATAGCCTCGTCTGACCCGGCCG
>JAZFZJ010000269.1:0-3821 GCA_036443915.1 Nitrospirales bacterium | reverse complement strand
TTGCACGAGGATTGCTAAGGAAAAACCTTCTTGCGTCAGAGAATGGCATATGCTATAACCTTCCCTCTTGTCCGTAATTAAATGGAAGAAATTAGGAAAACTGGCTTGCGTTTTTAGGTAAATTTTTTATTAACAACAAGTTACTCATGAGGAGGTAGGCGATGCACAGAGTGCTTCTATCTGTCCTTTTAAGTGCGGTGTTAATTGCAGCGGGTTCTTCATCTGCGTGGGCGTTGCAGTCGGGTGGAGTGGCTTATGGTGACCTCGAAACCGGCAGGGTCTCTGGTTATGACTTTAAGACGATGGGCGTGGATGTTGCGTTCCACATTTTGGACATCGGTGGGACGAAAATCACTTATCCCCCACTGGCACTTTTGGATCTCAAGAACGCAGGAACTGGTGGGGCCCGTTTCGGAGAGCCCGTTCTTCTTTCGGTCACCAATCATACAAAAGCGGAGCATGGTTTTGATTTATCGGCGGACTCTCCATACGCTGCCCCAACGTCCATGCATGTTAAAACTGTGGTAAAGCCAGGAGAAACCAAGTATATTGGTATTCCCATGAGCGACCTTACCTATGTCACGGCCGCAGGGAATTTGAAGTTTAAATGTCAGTTGCATCCAGGGCATATAGGTGGAACGCTTATGATTGTGAAGTAGGTTTGGAAAAGTAGGTAATTATTGATTTCAAGGGTTTTCTGGGTGATAGGAAAAAGCCCCGTTCCTAATTAGGAACGGGGCTTTTTTTTTGAATTATTTTTGCTGGTTGAATTTAGTGCAAGGGGAGACTTCTTAGATTTCCTTCTCCTCACTGTGGCAATCAACTTTCGCCCCCAAGGGGATCCGTTGGGCCCCGATAAGTTTTCCTTTTACCAGGAGAAGTAAGAAGCGATTGGGCTGTGCATCCTCTTCTGATTTGACTTGGAGAGAGGTATTAATATCTACAATGATTTCATTTGCAATATCTGACGTTGTATCATTGATCACCCAAAAGTAATGACTCCCTTTCGGGTAGAGCTGCGATACAAATTTGTCAATGGCCGTTGAGACTTTAGGATAGGCTGATTGGCTTACAGAAGGAGACAATACCAGCAAACACACAATAAGAGATATTGGGAGGTAGCGCATGGGGATCCTCCAATGGTAAGAAATAAGTGTGAGAAACATGCCTTAAGGGCTTTTTCTCCATTTCATGTCTATTTCGGCTACAACGTAACAAATCTAAATGTTATCTTACCTTTGCTGGCCTTTTGTGGCAAATAGCGAGGGATAGTCCTATATGTGCCCACATGTGCTGTTGGGTGTGAAGTGTAAGTTATTTTTTGGGACGTTCTAAGGAATTAAGAAATGGGTTTTTGGGGAACACCAGATGGGACGAGTAAAAAACGAATAATTTTCCTTATGCTCATGTCGTGTTTGCTTATTTCCGGGGCTCTGTTATTTAATTCACCAGGACAAACGCAGGTCATTAACGTGAATTTTCCTGGTGGGGCAGTCTTAGAGGCCGAGGTGGCTGATACACCTGAGAAATTGTTGTTTGGTTTAGCGTTTAGGGAGGTACTCCCACCAGATGAAGCGATGGTGTATATTTTTAAGGAATCAGGGCCACATCGGGTCTGGACGAAAGAATTTCAATTTTCCGTTGATGTGATCTGGGTGGATGAGAGTAAAGTAATCGTCCATATCCTAGAGAAAGCCCCGCCCTGTTTCGAAAATCCATGTCCTTGGTATGGCCCCCCGCCGAAAGATGCTCGGTATGTTATTGAGTCGAATGCGGGTTTTGTTTCACGAGAAAAAGTCACCGTTGGTAATAAACTGAAATTTACCTTGTTTATCCCTTAAAACCCCCGCTCTTTCTATTTTGAAATCAGGAATTCATGGAAGCCACACAACACCAACCCTTGAGTCCTAAAGAGGGATATGTTTTTGTGGCAAATATTCATGACATTCCCCAGGGCAAAGGCCGTGTGTTTAAGTTCGAGGGAAGAAGCGTTGCGGTGTTTCGTGTTGATGATCGGTGTTTTGCTATCAACAATATTTGTCCCCATCAAGGTGGCTCTTTGGGGAAAGGGAAATTAAAGGGTTTTGTCGTGTCCTGCCCGTGGCACCATCAGCAGTTTGATATCCGGACCGGGTTTGGGCCGGATGGGGGAGGGTACTGTGTGGTGAGCTATGCTGTGAAGGTTGAAGAAGGAAATGTTTTTGTCTGTCTTGAAAAACAGGATTGGTTCACGGGTGCATAATCCTCGTGCTATCTTGTGTGATCTTGGATGGTGAAAGAGAGAGTTGTCTGGGGGAAGGGGATGAATTCAGACCAAACCGAAACGAAATCAATTCAGGTGGCTCAATCCGAAACCTTGGTGATCCATTTGTGGGAGGATCGCACTCGAGGAGAACAATGGGTGCCAACCTATGATCCCAAAGTTCTCGCCTTAGTAGGGGACGAATTCCTCCGTACAGTCAGTAATAACGCCGTTGATTCTGGTCGCCGGTCTTTTGAATTTCAGGCATTGGCAGTTGGACAACATCGATTAGAGTTTAGTAAGAGGATGGCCTGGAAATTTACCGCAGAAGATCGGCGGGTATTCGATGTGACGGTTCTCTAGATTTGTTCCCCATTAATGAATGGGCCTGTTAAATAATGCTCCATTTCTTCAACTGCCATCACCCCTAAAAAATGTTCAATTTTATCAAGAAGAAACTAGGAATGATCATAAAGGGCCTCTGTTTGCCCCGCTCCTAACTCGGGGACCCCAGAATGCCTCTTTCCTGGGGCCCAAACCGTAGGGCGCGGGCAAAGGTCGCGCCTTATGAGACCTCACAAGCAAGACGAGGTGTGCCAGGTAGTTGGTAAGTTTTAGGAGCCGAGAGAATCCCGCTGGTGGATCCTTCTGCAAAACTTCAACATGGTTTTTTAAATATTCCCTGAAAGTTAAGGCAGATGCCAGATATTGGGTACCTCAACGGTCGATTTTCTCCTTTGGAAGAAATTTCCATATCCCCTGACGATCGAGGATTTTTGTTCGGCGATGGGGTGTATGAAGTTATTCGTGCCTATCATGGGGTGCCGGCCTTTTGGGGAGACCACTTTGCTCGCCTCGCCCGGAGTGCCAAAGAAATTCAACTCCCTTTTGCTTTGGAGTATGTCGAATTTCAAGACATCCTTTTCACTGGCCTTCAACAGAGTGGCTATGCGGAGGGGAAAATTTATATTCAGATCACGAGAGGGGTTGCTCCACGGGAACATGTGTTTCCTGCGAAGGAAAAGCCAACGGTCTTCTTATCTTTCCGCGAGATGGCTCCACTTACGACGGACTTAACCACACAGGGTGTGAAGGTGATCACGGTTCCAGACATTCGGTGGGATCGATGTGATATTAAAAGCCTAAACTTGCTTCCCAATGTCTTAGCGAAACAACGGGCCCAAGAAGCCGAGGCTTTTGAGGCAATTTTTGTTAGGGATGGGTTGGTGAGGGAAGGGGCGACGAGTAATATTTTTATCCTCAAAAATGGAGAAATCAGCACACCTGAACGAAACCAATTTGTCCTGGCCGGGGTGACCCAACATCAGGTGATCAATCTGGCCAGAAAGCAGGGCCGGGACGTTCAATTGCGACCAATTCCCCTAGAATTGGTATTTGAAGCGGATGAGGTCTTTCTTGTGGGGACCACGATTGAGGTCCTCCCTGTTACCAACATTGATGGGCAAGGGGTCAACAATGAGGCTCCTGGCCCTGTCACCCTCTCCCTGCAGCAACAGTTTTCTGAACTCGTGGCGCATATCTGACTGCTTATTCCTAACTGGATCTTGTAAGGCTTGTG
>JAZFZJ010000268.1:0-2754 GCA_036443915.1 Nitrospirales bacterium | reverse complement strand
AAGGTGTCAGGAACCTTTTTAAGCCTCCATCCCGTCCTTGAGCCGTCCAGTGCCGTGGTCTTGGTGCCCAATCTTCGTGAGGAACACGTGTTAGCCCGAAAACGAATCGGGGTGCTGCTCTCTGAAGGGAATATCAGCATGCCGGACGTCATCTCCCTCACCGAGCAAGATTCTTGAATCCTTCCTGTTCTTTTGGTTTAACCCTGGCGCAAAGAGTGTAGTTTCTGAAAATGAGCAAATAGGCAATTTATTAATCGAATCAGACCCTGAGGGCTCCCCACGAATATGTCGCTCTTTTCAATAACTTACGGTATACATCGGTGAGATTATCGCGTATAACTGCTAACAGGTATGTATTGCGAGGCGGGAACTCTCATCCTAAAGGAGGATGCGATGAATGCCTGCCGCCTACTTTTCGCGCGTCTGCGCACGGTTTGTCCGACGATTCATCTCACCCGCTTACTGGCTCTCCTGACCGCTGTTGATGTGGTGATCCATCATCATCAACTCACGCTGGCCGGCCTAGGTCACGGGCTGCGGAGTCCGGCGTTGGTCAAGCACAACATCAAACGTATGGATCGCTTGCTCGGGAAGGGTCGGTTGTGGGCGGAGTGACTCGTGATCTTTCAAGCGGTGGCCCACTGGCTACTGGTCCGCATTCACCGGCCCATTGTGCTGGTGGACTGGTCGGATCTGATTGCCGATCGACACTGGCAAGTTCTGCGCGCCTTTGTCACCAATTTTCTCCTTCAGTTAGATCCGTCCACTGAGGAGCCCATCATCATTCTTCGTGGGGATCCCATCGGCCTCGTCTTTCCCGTCTTACTCCCCAAACAAGTGGCATCGGAAGAACTGAAACGCTCTCCTGAATCGCCAAACTCATAATATAACAGGAACGATTTGTTGATAAAACATTGGGTTGCGAGTTGCTGAATTCCTTTTCGTATGGCCTCTTCCCACTTTTATTCCCTCATGTGTTTTTTCTATCATAGAACTGTCCCTCTGACACTTGTTATTCTCTTGTTTGGGCAAGGGGGCTTTTTGGCATGGATACGAACCTGCAACCCAACTTTGGTTCCATTAACCGGCAATGGGAGGCGTTGGCGAAGACGTGTCTGGATGGGGACAGTCAAGTTCGCCTGAATACCTTATTAGACCATCTGAAACGGTTGCCGGCCAGACAGGCCGCCTCTGCTTCTGCGGAAATTGAGACCGCGTACTTTCTCGTTCAAGCTGGGTTTTCTCTCGCGTTTTTGGAGGCGACGGGTGGGCGGACTGCTGACTTGGAATGTTATGACGGGATCCATCGGTTTTTTGTGGAAATTACCGTGATCCAGTCTACCCAAGGCGCCACTCGTAAACCTGTCAATGTGGGTGTGCAGCCTCATCAACTTTTGGAGACTGAAGACGAATTTTTTGAACAAGCCTTGGTAAAACGGCTGTTGTCACGCATGGCCGAAAAAGCCAAACAATTAGATCGCTATTGTGCCCCGGTCTTGCTGGCGGTCAGTGTTCCGGATTTGCTGTGGGGTCATGTGCGTCAGCAGGAGATTCCTCCTTTAGACCTCCAGCGATTAGCGGCGCTGGTGGTTGGGGTTTTACCTGAGGTGCCTCAGTTTAGCGGCGTGCTGTTGACCTTATGGAAAGCCCCGGCTCAAGAATCCCGGAATCCCATTCGTATTCGACAAGTCTCCTGTGTGACGCGCCCGTCTGGAGATGCCTCCAAGCCCCGTGTTCGGCTTCTGGCGGTGAATCCCTTGGCCCGCTATTCGTTAACTTCACGAGAACTTCATATGGTCAAAAAGGCCATGTAGGGGAATGTTGAAAAAAGCCGCCAGCGGCGTTCTCGCCCTTTTGCCGTGCTCACGTACTCCGTGTACGCTCCGCGCGTCAAAAGGGCTGTGGCCTTGCTGGACGACTTCCCGCCTCCGCGAGGACATGCTTTTTGACCATTCCCGCTGGCTGCTGATATCGGTTCGGCTATGGACCTTTTGGTGCCATTTGAAAGAAATATTCAACAGGCCCTTTGGAAAGGGGATCTTTCCCGGTGGAGAGAAGGACTGATTAGGAAGGGAGAGAATTGAGAAGTTCTTCCAGGTTTTTTATTACCAGCAAGTCACCGTTGGTATTTGCGACTGTGATGCCTTCGGAACAAACTGTCCGGCATTTTTCGAAATCTTGTTTCTTTTGAAGAGATTGCGCTAATGCATAATAGGCAGCCGAGTAATTCGGTCGAACCTTCAGGCAATTTTCCCATGCCCCAATGGCTTCTTCCCAGTTTTCGTCACCCATATAGGCTTTCCCAAGACCAAACCACAAGGTTTCGTCATTTGGGTCTAATTGCAGAATTTTTTTGAACTGCTCAATCTTGGGATTAGCCATGGCGTCAAAGGATCTTTTGTGGGGCTGTTGAAAACAAATGGACCACCTTTCAGGATGGGGCAGGCGATGCGTTCTCATGGCTCGTAGGATTCGACGTACGGACCTGTACGCCTCATCCTCCTCGCGGCTTGCGGCCTTGCTGATCACCATTTTTGAAAAGCCCCTCGTTATCAGACGGGCCTTTCTCAAATGGATGTCGGAACTTGCTTGCTATTGCCGAGTATGTGGATTATTCAACACTCCCTTTGTAGATAAGGAAGGAGAGCCTACCATGGAGGGAATCGCGTTGTCTAAGCAATCTCCCTATGATAGGATCGGGTTCGATTTTCCTCCCTGTTTAGGATGTTGAAATAGTCCCCCAGTATTATTCAT
>JAZFZJ010000267.1:0-5072 GCA_036443915.1 Nitrospirales bacterium | reverse complement strand
TGAATATGTCAAAATTTTCCCAAATTCGGCTATACCTGGCTACGACGATAGAACATCCCAAGGAATTGGGAATGTTCAAAAAGCCTTGTCCAGAGAGGCCGTAAGCAGCGAGGAGCACGAGGCGTACAGGTCTGTACGGTGAGTACTCCCAGCAACGAGAACACCGCTGGCGGACTTTTTCAACATTCCCAGCATGGAAATTCCCATTGAAGGAATTTAGCATACGTTAAGAGCTCAAGGAGTGATCTGGTAGGAGAGCGGTTACCCCAAAATGTACTGGAGAGAATAGGAAAGGAAGAAACACAGAGTTCCCCCCTACAAGAGGGGGGGCATGGATGACTAAAGGTGTAGTGTATTAGTCGTCGATGGATTCTGGTTGAGGAGTTTTGATGGCCTGTTTGGTGGCATCTACTGCAACATTGACTCGGCCGGATGCGTGTTTCATCGTCTCTCTTGCTTCTTGAGACCACGCATTCATGGCTTCTTTTGTTTGCGCCGCCATATCGGAAAATTCATCCTGCGCGGTTTTGGCACCTCGAGCCAAACGATTGCGTAGTTGTGAGCCTGATTCAGGGGTGAGCATGATGGCCGTGCCTGCTCCCAAAAGAAATCCAGCAATGAAGACAAAGGTATTGACCCAGCCTGTATCGCCCTGTCCAGTTTGCTCATTCATTGTAACGGTCCTCCGTGCGATTAATAGTTATGGTTGTTTTTGATGTTCTTTTGACGTGGGCATCATCGCCATAATGGTTCCTCCTATGAGGACGCCTGAGGCAAAAATTAAACTGTAGGATAGCCCTGTGCGTAGCTCCGGCCATGTGTCCAGGACACGTTTCCATAGGGGGAGATCTTCCGAGAAATGGACATGCCCTTCCCACCCTAAATTTCCTTGTGGATTAGATTGGTCCGACAGAGGTTCTGGTTCAGAGGTGTGGATAGTGTTCAGGTTAGTCATAGTCATTCCAGCGACTCCAATAAGGCAAAAGGAAAATGTTTAAAAAGTGTTCCCACAGGTAATTCTACCATGTCCGGACCAGTTTGTGGAGTCGCAATTTCTTGAGTCAAGACATTCCGAAAGGTGTAGGTGGCTAGATCGGAGGGAAGGGTAATCCAGCTTTGCCCCCATATAGCTTCTCCGATTGGAAGAGTGGTCGGATCGGGAATGAGGGTGGTCAGGAAACGTGGCAGGATGACCAGGCAGGTTTGGGAGTGATGCTGTCGTAGGAAGCCAAAAATATGATCAGCCCGTTCTCCTTGTGCCTGAAGCGGCAGATAGGATCCTTCAAGGAAAATGGTTGGATGGTTCTTGCGAAATTGGAGAGCGGTTGTCGTGATATACATTTTAAGGCGACCATCTTCGGGGTTCTCCAAAAGGGTGTGAATGACCTTGAGAAGATCTGTGGTGTTTTGCAATTCATACAATTCCTCAAGCCGCTGCTGGCGAAGGGGATAATCTACAGGCTGTCGGTTATCCGGGTCGACTAAACTCCAATCCCATAATTCGGTGCCTTGGTAGAAATCTGGAATGCCTGGGGCCAGAGTCTTGATAAGAACCTGGGCCAGGGAATTGTACAAGCCATACCGCATAATGCGGTATTGGAAGGGAAGGAAATCCTGTAAGAAGGCATTGGCAGGGCCAGGGGAAAGTATTCTTGTCAGGAACGCGAGAACGGCGGTTTCATAGGCTTCATCGGGGTTTAGCCAGCTAGAATTGACCTTGGCTTCCCGTAAAGCTTTGATCATGTAGGCCTGAATCCGTTTGGTCACGGCGTGGTGCTCATCGGCCGTCAATGAGCCGATGGGCCAGGCCCCGAGAAACGTTTGGTAGAGGAAGTATTCTTCATTTCGATTCGGAACCAGTTGTTCATCTATGCGATGTGTGGCTTTCTTATTAAGGCGGTTCCAGGTACGCAGTCGGTGGCGCCATTCAATGGGAATTTCGGATAACACGCTGATCCTGGCCCGAACATCCTCACTTCGTTTGGTGTCATGCGTGGAGGAAGAAGATAGACTCCATGGCCAATGATCCGCCCGTTCCTGCATGTATTGATGGAATGCCTGGAGCGGTACGCCAAAGTGATGCGGTTCTCCGCCAACTTCATTCAACGAGGTGAGACGGTTATAGACATAAAAGGCTGTGTCCTCCACCCCTTTTGCCGTAACAGGGCTGGTCGTTTGCTGAAATTTCATGACAAATGGGCGGATATCATCCCAATGTAAATCTGGGGAGTCTTGCGGGGCTTTGAGAAGGAGATCGCGGATAAAATCAAAGACCAAATTGCTGAGAGCTGGATTTCGCCGTTTGGCTCTGGCTACCGCCAATCGAATATAGAGGCGGTCACGATCCGCGATGGGTGCCTCTGGATCGTGACTCACATAAGTCCGATACACCGGAAAACACGCAATGATTTCTCGAATGGCGTAGATTAAACTGTTCAGGGTAAAGTCTCGGGAACGCCGATTCCGTTCGGCGAGGACATTGAGCTCGTGTCCTAGAGCATTGATTTCCCCAGACATGGAACTGATCATAATGAGTTTTTTGCTGTGATAAATCAAATCCTCATAGGGAAGGGATTGTTTAGTAAAACGTGTGTAAGTTTGCTCAAACTGCCGGTGATGCGATTCCTGAACAAACAACTGGTTGACCTGGCTCAGAAAGGAATAGCCAGTGGTGCCGTGAACAGGCCATTCCGGGTTCAGCCGTTCTCCACTCCCTAAGATTTTTTCCACGAGGAGATATAGGGAGCGGCCTTGATCATCCTGTTGAATCCCCAAATTGTCAGTCGCCCATTGTTGCCATTGAGCCAGAAACTCTTTGGGGTCGTACAGCCCATCCACATGATCGATTCTGAGCCCATTTATTGCCCCGGATTTAAGCAATTCAAATATTTTTTGGTGAGCTGCTTGGAAGACCTCAGGTTGCTCCATGCGAATGGCCGCGAGTTGATTGATATCAAAAAATCGGCGGTAATTAATTTCTTCTGCGGCCACTCGCCAATAGGCCAACCGATAGGCTTGGTCATTTGCCAAATGGTCGAGCACATCGAAGCTGCGAGGGGAGCCTTTGTTCCCATTTAATAGGCGAAGATTCTCTGATAGAAAATTGCTGAGGGTGGCATGTTCTGCCACCACAGTGGACAGGCGACGTCGAATGACCTCCTTTTCCCTGTACCGTTCCGCGATGCGTTCTGCCTCCAGTTCGGTACGTGTAGGTAAATGAGTGAGAGCGGTGATGATACTTTGGTATTCCTGAAGATGAGGGTCAGATTCATCGAAATTCTGGAGGAGATCGTCTTGCCGAAAGGTGAGGATGACTGTCCAGGTACAGGGATCTAATGGCAGTCGGTGTTCATAATACAAGAGGAAAAATTGACCATCATCATAGTGGAGGGTGATTTCTTGGTTTTCCAGGACGATGCCATATTGATCGCCGAGAATGGGGAGCAAGACCTTGTTTTCCAATTCCGGTTTGACCGGCGTCCAATCAATATCAAAAAATGTGGCGAAATGCGAAGAAGGGCCATTTTCCAGGACATCCTGCCACCATGGATTTGCTGACGTCGCAATGCCCATATGATTGGGGACAACATCCAGGATCTGCCCCATCTGGTGATCATGGAGGGTTTGAACAAAGACCTGATAGTCGGTTTCCGTGCCTATTTCTGGATTGAACACGGTGGGATCCACCACGTCATAACCATGAGAACTGCCTGGGGCCGCCTTCAGATAGGGGGAGGAATAACAATCGGTAATACCCAGTTGATGCAGGTAGGGGATGAGACGAGCGGCATCGAGAAACGTAAAGGATGCATTAAATTGTAGACGATACGTTGAAAGAGGAATGCGAGGGGAAGAGGGAGACATAATCGATGGAAATGATGAAGTACTCTGCCGCTGCCGTTCTTGCTCCTATGCTGAACTCACCTTCTCTTTCGTACGGGTTGCCCGCCAAGAGTGGTCGTGTCCTAGGTGACTCTGTATGCCATGCTGTGGCTTGCCGTGGAAAGGCTCGGCCTGGGGTGCACGGGTTGGGCGGGTGAGGAGGCGGACCTTTTAAGGGTTCTCTTTAGCAACGGCTCCATGACGGATTCTCTCAGGGTGGACCGCTAGTAGAGGAAGCTTGAATAATTCAATTTCTCCTCTATCGATCATGTGCGGAAGGGGGAGCGGGGATCGCGCGACCTCCATACGATTGTCCACGGGGGAGGATAGTGAGGCCGATTTTGCCGGTCGTTCGTTTGCCCATACGCTCTTTGTCCCCCCCAAGTGTCGTTCCAGACGCGATCACATTAAACCGGTCGATAATACAGCGTTGCAGGTGACACTTCGAGCCAATGATTGTCCCATCCAAAATAATAGATTCTTCGATTTCACACTTCTCTCCAATCCGGACATTGCGCCCAATGATGGATCGTTTGATGGTACTATCGACAACGAGGCTGCCTTGTCCTACCATGGCATCATCAAACTGAGATCGAACGAGGCTGGCAACCGGGTTGGTAGAGGTATCTGTGGTAATAGGCCACTTTACGTTGCGTAAATCAAATATGGGGGTCTCGCCTAAGACATCCATATTGGCTTGCCAATAAGCTTCCTTGGTCCCGACATCGCGCCAATAGCCCCACTCTTCATACGGTTGAATGCCTGGAACCTCATTGTCCAAAAAATCGTATGCGAATACCTTATGGGATTTGATCAACGAGGGAATGATATCTCGCCCAAAATCATGTGTGCCGGCTTCACTGGCATCCTTCTCTAGGATACGTACGAGCGCATCTGCGTCAAAAATATAATTGCCCATCGAGCTATATGACATTTCTGAGTTGCCCGGCATGGGTTTGGGCATGGAGGGTTTTTCATCAAATCCCACAATTTGGTGGTCCGAGTTGGCCTCAATAATACCAAACCCTTTAGCGGCTTGGATCGGAACGGGAAGGGCGGCAACTGTTACCTCGGCTTGGTGGTTAAGGTGAAATTGAATCATTTGGCGGATGTCCATGCGGTAGATGTGGTCAGCGCCAAACACGGCAACCAACCCGGGAGCAAAGTCGTGGATGAGATTGATATTCTGA
>JAZFZJ010000266.1:0-5798 GCA_036443915.1 Nitrospirales bacterium | reverse complement strand
GAAGCCGCGGTACGAGTGGCGATAAAGACGGTTCTTAAGGAAGTCCCTCGATTATCTAGAGTTAACCACATTCGTTTCGTACTGTTTGACGACGTGGATCTACAGCTTTACGAAAGCCATCTGAACGAGTTGACAGATATCCAGGAATAGGGGCGAGTACCTTTTCTCCAACACGTAGGTGGGGTCAAGTGCTGCAAACCAAGGTCAGTTTCACTCATGGAGTGAGAAGGGGTTCGAGATATTTTCCAGTGATAGAGTTAGGACTTCTAGCGATCTTTTCTGGCGGGCCTTGGGCGACGATATGGCCACCGGATTCGCCCCCTCCGGGGCCGAGGTCGATGACCCAATCCGCGCATTTGATCACGTCTAGGTGATGCTCAACCACTAGGACGGTATTTCCTTCATCTACTAGTTGGTTCAATACCTTCAGGAGTCGTTTCACATCCTCCAAATGTAGCCCTCGGGTGGGTTCATCCAAAATATACAGGACTCCTTTGTTCATCTTATCCATGCTTGCGCGTTTTGAGGTTTGTGATAATTCTCGGGCAATTTTTAGACGTTGAGTTTCGCCACCGGACAGGGTCGTGGCTGGCTGGCCAAGCGTGAGATAGCCGAGCCCGAGCTGTTGGAGCACTCGCAACCCTTTGAGGACCTTGGGACAGGAGGTGGTGAAGAACGCCACGGCTTGATCGACAGTGAGATTGAGCACGTCGTGAATGGAGTGCTCTTGGACTCGGATGTGTAAAATCTTTTCCTGAAATCGTTTTCCTTCACATTCCGCGCAGGGCACGTAGAGATCTGCGAGAAAATACATTTCCAATTTTTCATATCCATTACCTTGGCAGCGAGGGCATCGGCCTCTCCCGGTATTAAAGGAGAAATGAGCGGGTTTGAGGCGGCGCGCCCGGGCTTCAGGGGATTGGGCGAACAAGGTCCGGATTTCTTGATACGTGCGAATGTAGGTGATGGGATTGGAGCGCGGTGTCTTCCCAATGGGTTCTTGGTCAATGAGACAAACCGTTTGGAGATGCTCCGTCCCTGCTATGCCGACGAGGTTAGGTTGCGGTGGGGTAGCTACTTTAAAAAGGCGAGCGAGGGCGGCATAGATTGTTGTTTCCACAAGTGTACTTTTTCCTGATCCAGAGGGGCCAGTGATGCATATCATTGTGCCGAGTGGAATGTTTACAGTGAGGTTTTTGAGATTTTGTTCACGTGCACCAATACATTGAAATACTTTTCCATTTCCCGATCGACGTTTGGGTGGTAGAGGAATGGTTCGTTCCCCGCGCAGATATTGTGCCGTGAGCGACTGGGGGTGTTGGAGAAAGGTTTGATAGGGGGCCGCGCAAACGACCTGTCCACCTTGATCCCCTGATTGAGGTCCCAACTCCACAATGTAATCAGCCTGCTGGATGATCTGCGGATCGTGTTCCACCACAATGACGGTGTTTCCTCGCTGAGCCAGCTCGCGAAGAATCGCAGCCATGGACGTGGTGTCGCATGTATGGAGACCGATCGTCGGTTCATCTAAGACATATTGAGTGCCAACGAGCTGACTGCCCAGTTGCGTAGCCAGATGAATGCGCTGTGCCTCGCCCCCGGATAGAGTCCGCATTTCTCGGTTCATCGTGAGATAGTCCAAGCCTACGCGCAGCAGGAACGACACTTTTGCCTGCAAGGCCTTTAATAGATCCTTGGCGATCGCATCTTCCAATTTTTGCAATGGCAAGGTCTGAAGCCAAGTTTGAAGATCTGAAATGGGCCAACCGCATACCTCGTGAATGTTGCATTGATGGATTTTTACCATGAGGGCTTCCGGCCGTAAGCGCGTTCCCTGGCAGCTCGTGCACGGAAAAGGACTGCGATACCGACTCAAGAAGACACGGACATGCATCTTGTAGCGTTTGCCTGCTAGGTATTCAAAAAAATCATGGATGCCCTCGGTCTTTCCTTCTCCTTTCCATATCAGGTCCCGTTCGCCCTCGGTGAGCTGGTTATAGGGTGTCGCCGGGTCGAGCTGTTTCTTCCTGAAGGCTTTGAGCATTTCCTTCTGCCACCAAACATTGGACGGTTTGGTCCACGGTTCAATGGCACCATCAATCAGCGATTTTTCCGGATCGGGAATAATGAGGTGTTCATCGTAGCGTAAGATGTTGCCAAACCCTTTGCATTCGGGACAGGCCCCAAGCGGATGATTAAAAGAAAAGGACACGGGTCGTGGCGTGGGAAACGTCCTGCCGCATCCCGGGCATGACAGATGGGAACTATAGGCTAAGGGTTGGTCATTCTCGATTATGACGCTCGCGTGGCCGTCACTTTCATGAAACGCCGTTTCCAAGGCTTCGACCAAACGGCTCCGCGATTCCTGGCCCAAGCTAAGGCGATCCACCACGACTGAAAGTTCGGATGGTAGAGGTGAGGGGAAGGAGGCAGTATTTAAGTTGAGCAGTTGTTGGTTGATGACCACACGAATGAAGCCTTGTTTGAGGAGGGACGTTCTCATGAATTCCAAGGCATCAGGATGGGGTGCGGATTTTGGAAAACAGACGAGGGCGCGTTGCTTGGGAAAACGATCGAGTAAATCTTGAGCAACCGTGGTGGGATGATGGGCGACGGCTTCCAGTTTGCAGTCGGGGCAGGTCAGGCGTCCGATTTTTGCGAAAAGCAATCGCAGATAATCCGAAATCTCGCTGGTTGTGCCCACAGTAGAACGCGAGGTGCGGATGGGATTTTTTTGCTCCAGGGCAATTGAAGGACGGATATTGGTGAGTCGGTCCACATCTGGGCGTTTCACGCGGTCCAGAAACATCCGCGTATAGGATGAGAGTGATTCCACGTAGCGCCATTGTCCTTCGGCAAAGAGGGTGTCAAATGCTAAGGAAGATTTTCCCGAGCCCGAAACGCCAGTGATGACCGTGACCGCGTTGTGAGGAATGCGAAGAGAAATGTTTTTGAGGTTATTTTGCCGAGCCCCTTCGATGATGAGCTCGGCATGGGGTGCTGGTGTGGTTGAGACGGATTTTTTTTCTTGTTGAGACATGATGAAGTGTGGAGAAACGTTGGTGAAGGAACCGTGTGTTGTTTGAACAGTAGGAAATGTTGTGATATGACGTTTGTACCCTGTTTATCTGGCCTGAGCCAAGAGGCAAAAGGAGATTTGAAAATCTTCCTTATTGGGAAAGGACTTAGGGAGGGATGAATTAGAGGCGGCCGAGGATGTCGCCAATCCAGACGGCAGAGAGTCCAAAAATCACATGAAGTAGAATATTAGCGGACGTTTTCAGGAATTCTCCATCCTTTAAAAGGGCCAGGGATTCAAATCCAAATGTTGAATAGGTGGTAAATCCGCCTAATACACCGATAAAAAGAAAAATTCTGGTGTCGGGCCCTAAGAGATTTCTCGACTCGGCCAAGCCATGGAGTAGGCCGATCAGGAGACACCCCAAAATATTGACGGCCAGGGTCCCGACGGGGAAAGCCAAGGCCGGAGTCAGACGGTTAAAGAACCCTGTGACCACGAACCTGCCTACCGTCCCGACAAATCCGCCAATGCCTACCCAAAGAAGTTGTGGTAATCCGTATGGAGTCATGAAATGTTGTGCGCTAGAAGGCGGTAGGAATACTGGAATTTCTCAAAAAGTCTACGTTCCTATGCTGGTATACCCAAAACCTGAACAGTAAGGTGAAAGGCCGGCATTTCTTTTAATCTGCCCAAAGGGCGATGCCTCCCAGCAACCCAGCCACGTTTGGGATGATGGTGACGTTGGGGGGTAAATCGATCGTCACTTTTTTCCCATTCCCCCCGCCAAGGTACAAGTGATCGTAGTTGATCACTCGGTCTAAGGTCTCAATAGCTTTGATCAGGGTTTGATTCCATTTCTTTTTTCCGATCCGTTTCAGGGCGATGACTCCTAATTCTTCTTCATAGGTTCGCCCTCTACGAAAAGGGTGGTGCGCAATTTCCAAATTGGGCACGAGATGACCGTTGACGAATAAGGCTGTCCCAAATCCCGTTCCCAGGGTAATAACCAGTTCTACCCCCTTTCCTTTAATGGCGCCATAACCCTGGACATCGGCATCATTGGCCGCCTGAACAGGTTTTCCTAACCGTCGTTCTAATTGTCCTACCAGCTTAGTTCCAGCCCAGGACGGGTCCAAGTTTGGTGCCGTTTTGACCACTCCTTGTTGAACGACCCCTGGGAATCCCACCGAGACTCGATCAAATTTTCCTAGGCTTTTGGCCATTTTTGTGATAGCCGCGATGATCTGCTGAGGAATTGCCGGTTGTGGCGTCGTCACACGAATACGTTCGGCTATAGGTTGACCGGAAATGTCTAATAAAAGGCCCTTGATGCCCGAACCCCCGATGTCAATGGCAAGGGTGATCAATGATTTGGAAGGCTTGGTTGTCTTTTGTTTGGGAGGCATCGGTGATTCTCCTAACAGGCTTATTGTTGTCTGCCGTTATACACTTTCCCACCCTGAGAAACATAGTCCTGCAAAACCTGAGAGGCACGTTTTCGACCAATATCTACGGTGATGGTGAACCCTCGTTGTTCAAGTGCTGTGACCCAATTATCTGGCTTGGGCCCTTCGTCAAATCCTAAGGCTTCGGCATCACTTCCTCGAGCTCCGCACACGAGGTGCCGAACCCCTGACCAGGAGATAGCCCCCAAGCACATGGCGCATGGTTCACAACTCGTCACGAGTTCGTGTGGCGGGAGTCCTGGCTCTCCTAAATCATGTAATCCGATAGCTTGTTGTGCCATCATGATGGCCACCATTTCAGCATGGGCAATGGAACTTCGCGAAGACAGAACAAGATTCACCCCCGGGGCCACTAATTGGTAGGTGTCTGTCCGAAAGACCCCTGCTCCAAATGGGCCCCCCGTTTCGTGTTGAATGTTGAGTTGAGCCAGGGTAGTGACCAGGTCCATTCGCGTCTCAGGGGTGGGGAAGTATTGTGGCTGATGAAAGAGATAGTCAGTGATCCACTTGGGTAACTCAAGATGAAAAGCTAATTCCGGGAGAGAAGGGCTATTCATGCAAGGGACAAATAAAAGTGCGGGTTCCTGATCTGATAAGGAAACCTATATGGTTGATGGATTGGGATCAAAAACAACTCGAGGGGCTAGTCCCTTAGAAGGGAGCCCCTCGAGTTATGTGGTACTACACCACGGAAAATACGCCTCATATGTGAATTAGCCCATCGGTAGATTGGTGACGAGTCCCTCGTTCAAGTTTGGACCGAATCTTTCAGACGAGAAGATTGAGACTTCCGACTTGCCATTCCCTTTCAAGCTAACGGGGTTGTCCGGTATGGTATGCCACTCGGCATGCTTGTTGGGAGTTGGGAAACGATTCGGTAAAAAACGATTGGGCCCGTCAGGACGATGAGGCAGGTTTCGCCGCCGATGGGCCACAAAAACCTGGTGGAGTATGGTCGTCCATGAGAGACCTCCTTTTGTTTTCGTGTTTGGAAGGAGATCCACGCTCAGATCTCCTTATCACAACGGCTTTCATGAGCGTTAGTCCCATGCTACGCTTGTTCGAAAAAAGTGTCAATTGGGGTTTTTGCTGAAAAGGTCTGTTGAAAATTCGGAATGTAGTCCAGCGTTCTCACATTTCCCGGATGCTGTCAAACATTAACCGTAGGAGGGAGCGTTCAAAAGGTCCGTCCAGCAAGGCCGCAGCCACTTGGGCGCGCGGAGCGTACAGGCGAGTACGTGAGCACGACAAAGGGGCGAGAACGCCGCTGGCGGACTTTTTGAACGCTCCCTGAAAGATTTGAGGAGGGT
>JAZFZJ010000265.1:0-2798 GCA_036443915.1 Nitrospirales bacterium | reverse complement strand
TTTCTATTGTCGCCCGTTGATGTCTGGTGAGCAACTTTGCTAACTTTTGACGCTTCTCGTAAACTTTCCCAACACCCCCGCCCCATTTCCGTTCTCAAGGAGGAGACGTGATACCGTTTTTTGCTCGACTGGGCCTTGCGTGGTTGCTGTTCAGTGTATTCAGCTTCACGTGTTACCCCAAAACCGTTTTTGGTGAAGGATTTCGGATCATCGATCAGAGCGCTTCGGCTACCGGGCAGGGAGCGGCCTTTTCCGCTCAAGCCGATGACCCCTCTGCCTTGCATTATAATCCCGCCGGGATGACCCAGCTGGAAGGCATCCAATTTTCCGTTGGCACATTACTGATCGGGGGCGACGTTGAGTTTAAGAGTGACTTTGGCCCAACAGTAGATGGAGATTTTGGTGGAACCATCGCCAATCCTCCCCCCACCACGTTTTATCTGACCGCTCACTTACCAGCCTTGGGACTGTCGCAACTTTCGAATTGGACCGTGGGGCTGGGCGTCACCACGCCATTTGCGCTTCAAGTGGAATACCCGGAGGATAGCCTCATTGCGCCCGTTAGCACAAAAGCCTCGCTTCCGCTCATGGATATCAAACCAACACTGGCGTACAAGCTGAATGAGTATATCTCCATAGGTGGGGGATTGGACATTTATACCTTTGCCAGTTTCCTGGGAGAAGGACAAGCCGAACTGCAACAAATTGCCGCTCCGGGCAATCCCTTTGGCATTCCTGCCGGGACCACCCTCGAAGCGAATGGGACGGATACCGCTTTGGGTTTTAATGCCAGCCTGCTTTGGACACCCTTGCGCAATGCTGCGGAGAAACCCATTCTGAACCTGGCATTTGTATACCGCCACGGTGCAGACCTTCACTTAGATGGACAGTTTCTGGCTGGGGGAACCTTAATCGCCGATGCCTCCACGACCATAGAACTTCCCGACGTCTATACCTGGGCTATTGCTGCTTGGCCTATTCGGAACGCCCAACATGAATGGAAGATTGAGGTGGATGTGGAGTATGCAGATTGGACAGATTTCGAGAACCTCGACCTAAAGCTCTCCAATGGTGCGGTCATTCCCAATCCCCGAAACTATGGAGATGCCTGGCTTTTCATGGTAGGAACTGAATTCAAAGCCCTCTCCCCCCCTGCTCTGCCACACTGGGATGTCTCTCTCAGAACAGGGTATCTTCGCTCCGAAACCCCAGTTCCTCGTCGAGAATTTGATCCCTCAAATCCTGATGCTGACTTCAACGCCTTTTCAGCGGGTGTGGGCTTTATGTGCCACGCACCCGGAAAATTTTTGGGCGTCCTCCCTTGCGATAGTCTTGGGGCAAAAGCCATGGGACTCGATCTCGCCTATCAGATCTTGCTGTATCAATCACGGGGAATTCATAACAACCAGCAATTTTTGGTGAATGGGGAATGGGATACCACTCTGCACGTAGGTGCTTTGTCCTTTCGGGTGAACTTTTAACCTCTTGCCCGGAATTGCTCCTTACCCCCCTTCACCTTTTTCCCTTTTTCCTTTAAAGTCTTCTGATCCTCTTCTTGTTTCCAAGGGACTCCCATGCCCTTCTTACCCAAAACCCATCGCATTCTGGAAAGACCTTTTATGGAATTCAGGCCCTTTGGCAAGGATCCTCAGGGTGCCACCATTCAGAATGTGAGTGGAATCACCGCCAGAGCCAATCTTGAATATCTTGAGGACATCATCACCCGCAAGCAGGGGCATGAGGCCGCTCAGACCGCATTAGAACGGCTTGTCACCCTGTTAAACGAGCGAATTCCTGACCGGACCTACCATGTCACCGTCCCATTCCTGAAAAATCCCTGGAACAGCTATTCCTATGAATTTGTGATGTTCCTGGCTGAATTTTCCGTTCAGCTTTCGGGCCAGGAAAATTTCCACTTCAACCTGGGCCGTGAAAAATTTTTATCCCCCATTATTCAAATTCTTGGCCGTCCATTTTCCATCGTCCAGATATACCGCCTTTTCCCTTATTTTGTGGAAAAATTCACTAAAGGTGCCCTGAAACCCGAAGTGGTTTCGGTCACCAACGGCCAGGCAGTGATGCGGCTTCAATTTTCCGAGGCTTCCATCAAACAATTTGGCCCCTATCTCAGAGGATGTGCGGAACGTGTATGCCAGACAACCAAGGCTACGATCGCTGAAGTTCCTGCTCGTATGTTTGGCCGAAAAGCATCTACCATCCAGGATATGTGTTGCATCGCCGATGGCTCTCCCTATTGCGAATGGGTATTTACCTGGCAACCTCAGGGAAAACCCAATTGGGGTTGGGCCCTGGGAGGTATCCTGGTGGGAAGCCTCACGTTTGGCCTGTTGTCGCTCCTCGCTTCCCATCAACCCCTGTGGATCAATGCCGGATTCTCCCTTTTGCCCGTTTTCCTCCTGCCGCTGGCTGGGCAGCTGTGGAACGATCGCAAAGACCTCCAGGAAAAAGGCAAAATCATTCAAGAACAATTGGAATCGGCTGAACAACGCCATGAAGAGCTAGGTGAAGCCTATATACAGCAAGAACAAAGTTTAATCGAAGTTCGACAACGCGTCGATGAATTAACCATGCTGCATTCCCTTACCCTCACAATCGGTTCAACCCTGAAACGAGAAGTCGTTATTGAGGCAGGGTTACAAGCCCTGGTGAAGTCTCTCCATTATGACCACGCCTGGATCGCCTTATGGGACGAATCAACCAACCAATTTCATTCCATTCGGACGGCAGGGCTGCCAGCAGAAGGCGAGCATTCGATTCCCGACTTTACCATTCCCTCT
>JAZFZJ010000264.1:0-3816 GCA_036443915.1 Nitrospirales bacterium | reverse complement strand
AGGCCTGGAAGACCCTCATTACTTCTCTCAATGAAAAAACTGGTGCAACGTGGAAATGGTATCGACAACCGTGCGGGCGGCCTGGGGACCATCACATCGGCATCTTGTGGAATGATACCCGCGTCTCCTTATCGCAATTTGAAAGTCTCTGGCAATTTAATGCCAAAGCAGAGTCTGCCCACAACCCCTGCACCTTTGGTCTGCGCCCAGGGCAATATGCCCGCGTGAAATCCCGCCAGGATGATGGCGTCGATTTTCACCTCATTGCCCTGCACTTAAAATCGGGGCCGACGGTCTTTGCGGTGGAAGCCCGGCAGAAAGCTCTTAACCGCATCGATCAAACGGTGAAACCCTTGTTGGATTCAGATCGTGATGTGGTGATTCTGGGTGATTTCAACACCATGGGGGCGGGAGACCGGCAATCTCAGAAATCTGAACTCAAATATATTCGCCGGATGGTGACCAAAGAAAAACCTGGATTCCAGGACCTGGCACTCTCCCCCCAATGTTCGCATTACTTTCGAGGGCGCGGCGGGTGGTTGGATCATGTATTAGTGGCGAAGGATATGAAAGAGGTGACCGTGACCTCAGCTCGAGTGACCGGCTATTGCGCCCTAGCAGGCTGCCAACGCATCAAAGGGGATTATCCCTCCGCTTATCGACACTTATCCGATCATTGTCCGGTTGTGGTAGAAATTGAAAATCGTGATGAGGATTAAGACAGTGCCCCAGCTATTTCGCTTTTCGCGACGGTCTACCGCTTGCGTCTGGTTCGTTTCTTAGGAAGACTCGCTTCACCCCAACTGGAGAGGAAGGCTGTCAGAAAGGTATGTTCTTTTGAAGGCTCAACGGCCAGCGGCGCCAAGGCCAATCCCACCGCCAGCGCAATATGGTAGCCAACCGACCGCGTAGCGACTGCGCGTTGATAGGCAGGATGGGCTCGGTTCACCCATACTGTTGATTCCACCAACCGACCAATTTCTTGATCATGTTCCCGATCTTCAAATTGAATACCCAGCCCAAACCGGGCCGGACGTTTGGGACTCCCGCGATCCGGCAACAAAAAATCAGAGACTACCGAGGTATCTTCCTCCGATTCGCGGGGTCCTTGGTTGGATTCGGATGGAGACCCAGGATTTTGATCCTGAACGACTAACGTGTCTTCCTCTTCGACTACATGATCCCCCTGGCCAGAAGTGATCACCGCACGCATTTCTTCATAAGACCCTGGCGTTCCCAAGGGCAACCGTTTCTGTCCCCCCTTTCGATGCTCGACCAAGGAACCCAAAAGCGGAAAGAGGTCGGAAAGGTCTTCCAGCACACGCTCAATATCGCGCTCCAGCGGTCGGATTTGACGGGGTGGCGTTTCTTCGACCGGACCGTCCACCACGCCCCATTCCGAAAGTTGTCGTTGAACGGCTTCTTGAATGGCCTTCCGGTAGGCCAGATAGGTCGCGCCTCGCGTGCCGACCCGAATAAAGTCCCCTTTATTCAACGTGAGACTGCCGGCCAAGCCCGGCACCTCGATCAGGCCGGAAATCCGTTCTCGCACCTGGGGGGTAAGACCCAGCCAATCCCAACCGGATTTGATGACTTTACCGAAGGTGCTGATGGCCACTCCCTGGAGATCTTCGGGTAAGGGCCCATCGGTTCGAACAAGATACCCGAGGGCGGAGGGTTTCCGTTTTCGCAACAGGCGAATTTCCAACGGAGCCGTCACCGGGGCTTCAAACCGTTGAGGGGGCAAGCTCACTCCATTGATCTCAAACACCACCCCTTGGGGATAGTGCAGGTTTAGAATTTTAGAAAAGGTGGGGTCCAGCAACGGCTGGTAATGGCGGGCAAGAGCAGCACCCAAAAATCCCGGATCCAACAAAGGGGATAAGACATTTTGCAATTTCAGACGAACAGCGGTGCCTTGTTGACTGACCAAACCGGTTGGTGGCACCCATTTCCAAGGGGCCCGGTGCCGTGAGGATAAATGCCAGGACGTGGAGATGTGGGTCTGACCTCGCTTCGTTTCCGTGAGGACTTCCTCGCATACCAACAACCCCAACTTGATGCCCACCCCGGCAAAGCCGATCCCTTGCCCTCGCCTTTTGGTGCTTGAGGCGATGTCATGATAGCGGGCCAAGTCCTTCCGCTGCATGCCTGACCCGTTATCGATCACTGTCAGCGTTTCCTCAGAGGGATGGACCTCCATCACAATTCGGCTGGCGCCGGAATCCAAGGAATTCGCCACCATTTCGGTGAGAATGGTTTCCTCAAGCCCCCATGGGTAGGCATCACGTAAATCTTCGAGCAAATGCAACAAGTCGACTCGAGTTTCACCCATGGGTTTCGGTCTTCCTCACTATCATGACTCACTCGAGCTCAACGCTTCTCCCGCCTTGCTGGCTCGGCGCGCTTCAGCCTCCACAAAGACTCGTTTCACCAAAGGGTGCCGGGCTTTAATATTTTTATCCAATTCTGCTACACCGCGCTCCACTTTTTCAGAGGTTACTCCATCCTGAAAATCCACGCTGATATTGACCAAAATAAATTCGGGTCCCATGTGCATAGTGAGCACTTCGTTGACATACTCCACGCTGGGAAGTTGTTTGGCAATTTCCCGAATACTCTGCACGACTTCCTGGTTGGCACTTTCTCCAATTAACAACCCCTTGGTCTCATAGGCCAGCCAAATAGCTGTTCCGCCCAGAATTAACCCGATAATGAACGTGGCGATGCCATCTAAATACACCATGCCGGTAAGTTGGCCAAGCCATATTCCCAAGAAGGCCACCAGTAACCCAAGAACGGCTGCGGAGTCTTCAAACAACACCATGAAAATAGTCGGATCTTTCCCTCGCTGCACAGCCTGCAGGAACGACCACTTCCCCTTAATTTTACGAAATTCTTTGAACGCAAAGAACCACGCCCCGCCTTCAAAGATCAAGGCGAATCCCAACACGATGTAATTGATCAGGGGATTTTCTATTGGAACTGGGCGGAGAATATGTATAACCCCTTCATATAACGAGATCCCAGAACCCAGGGCAAAAATCATGATCGCCACCACGAAACTCCAGAAATACACTTCCTTCCCGTAACCAAATGGAAAGCTCTCATCTGGTGGTTTTTTGGCTTTATGCAGTCCATAGAGCAAGAGCCCTTGATTGCCAGTGTCCACCAACGAGTGAATCCCTTCTGCCAACATCGCGGAACTTCCCGTCATCATCGCAGCCCCAAACTTGGTGACGGCAATGAGGGCATTGCCAATTAACGCGGCATAAATAACTTTTTTTGATGATGAAGCCATTAATCTTGCTTGCTAGATCTGTCGAACAATCACCATGAATTTTTACACGGTACTCCAAAACCTAAAACGAAAGTCTGTCAGGTTATTTGAACGATCCTTGGGGCCCACTCACTTACAAGAGGAGACTGTTGAATAATTCAAAAATTTTAGAACGTCAATCCCATATTGCCAATTCCATGAATCATCACAAGCCAGAGGCCTGTTCAAAAAGGCCCGTCCAGCAAGGCCACAGCCACTTTGGCGCGCGGAACGTACAAGCGAGTGCGTGAGCACGACAAAGGGGCAACCTGCCTGCGCGAAGCCGCTACGGCGAAGGCAGGTGAACGCCGCTGGCGGACTTTTTCAACAGGCCCAAGAGGAATCAAGAATTCGCTCGGGACACCCTTGGTAACGTGAACCACCTTGAAACCATGTAAGCACCCATCTTAGGACCTGCTTGCATTCGTACTTTCGACTAAGTCGTTATTTGACACAAGATATAGTATTTCTTATGATAATTCTACACTATATCTAGA
>JAZFZJ010000263.1:0-4218 GCA_036443915.1 Nitrospirales bacterium | reverse complement strand
CGCAATGTGATTGTCATGCAATGCGGATTTCATGCCTATATGGAAAGCTGGGGATTGGCCGTGAATCATCCCTATTATGTGTTGAGTAGTCAGGATGGCCGCTACGCGATTTCCGATATTCCACCAGATACGTACAAGGTCATGGTCTGGCATCCGTTACTCAGTCAGGAATTCGACGTCACCATTGAACCCGGGAAAGCCACGACATTAGACGTCAAATTTGATGCGCCCCAAGGCCGTCTCTATGCCAATGAAATAGAAGAGAACCCTCGCTTTGGGTTGGAATTACTTGGAGACGTAACCATCGACCCCATTGTCGAAATACAAGTTCCGTAAGAATTTAAGAAGGAGGGAGCTTAAATAAACAGTGGGCAGTAGTGGCTCTTCCTCATTCACGGTTGGGGGAAAACACTTTTCAGGAGATCAAACGTTGCTAACGCCTACTAAAATATTTAACTAAAAAAGTGGCCTGATACCGTTTTCTGGAAACATTTTTTCAAGGCCTGTGTGAATTGTCACAATGGCCATATTCTGAGTGGGAAGCGAGACTTCAAGTTGGGAGATGTCATGGGCGGGATCATCATCTCTTTTCCACTTCCTATAGAAAAAACGGACGTACCATAAAAGACTATTCGATATTCTCTGGCAGAGTTTTGGAATTTGAATAAGGCGGTTAGGGTGAATATTGCCCAACCGCCTTATTGTTTGTGTGGCAAAATGGTTTAAACATAATAAGCGGTCAAATTTGAATTAATTAATTCGAGTCTGACCCCTAATATCATCCTTAATAAGAAGGCTTGGATGGGCTTACTTGATGCCCCCGTCTAGCTGCTGAGTGAGTGCTTTAATTGTTCTCCCGTTAGGTCATCTTTTTCGGTTCTTTTACATCCAGCCAATCGCGGAGCCAATCTCCCAGTAGATTGGCGGCCAGGACGACAGCCATAAGCGCGAGGCCTGGAAAGATGACCAAGTGAGGTGCCACGAGCATATACCGCGTGCCGTCACGAATCATACTGCCCCAGGAGGCTTCAGGCGGTTGAACACCCAAACCTAAAAAAGACAATCCGGCTTCCGCGATGATGGCGCTGGCCACACCAAAGCTGGCTTCAACAATGAGAGGGGCCATGAGTAACGGCAGCAGGTGGCGGAGTATGATGCGCCCTGGGGTAGCGCCGATGGCTTGGGCTGCCAGGACGTGATCGGCCTGCTTGAGTGCTAATACCTGCCCTCTGGCCAGCCGGGCGAAGCCCACCCATCCCACGATGACTAATGCCAATATGACATTGCCGATTCCTGGGCCTAAAGCTCCCGCCAAAGCAATGGCCAACAGTAACCCAGGGAAGGCCAGCATGATATCCACAATCCGCACAAACACCTGATCAACCCATCCCCTGAAATATCCGCTGGATACTCCCAGAATAGCTCCGATGATCACCCCTAAAAAGACGACGCAGAGGGATACCAGGAAGGACGTTCTGGCTCCAGTGATTAATCGGTCCGCCACTGGTCGGCCCAGATCGTCAGAGCCCAACCACTGTTCCTGAGTTGGGGAGGCAAGGATGTGGGTGAGTTCAATTTTGTCGGGTGTTAAAGGAAGAACGGGACTCAAAAGGGCGACCAGGGCCCAAAGAAGAATAATGGAAATGGGGAGCCAGAGGCGCATTATACCTCTGTATGGAGTTGAATGCGGGGATCCAACCACGCATAACAGATATCTGTGAGCACATTGACAAGAATATAGGTCACGCTGATACAGAGGACGGCAGCTTGCACGATGGGATAATCGCGTTGTTGAATGGCTTCAATAATCAGGAGGCCTACCCCTGGCCAGGCAAAGACGGTTTCCGTGATGATAGCACCACTGAGGAGCCCGCCTAGTTGCAGACCCAAAAGCGTGAGCACGGGGAGGAGGGCATTGGGAAGGGCATGACGGAGCAGCGCTCTGGATGGTGAGAGTCCTTTGGCCTGGGCGGTTCGCAAAAAATCTTCTCCCAGAATTTCCAAGACACTGCTCCGAATCATTCTTGCGAGAATGGCTGCCATGGCCGTTCCCAATGTAAGGGCTGGGAGAATCACGGAATTCCAGCCTTCCTGGCCACTGACGGGGAACCACCCGAGCCATAAGGATCCGACCAGCACCAACATGGGCCCCAGCCAAAAATTGGGAATGGAGATGCCGCCCAAGGCGAATCCCATGGCGCCATAGTCTAATACGGTATGTTGGCGGACGGCTGCCAAGAGGCCTAATGGGAAGGCCAACGTGATTGCCACCACGAGAGCCGCTAGACTCAAATACAGCGTAGCGGGAATACGTTCGAGCAGGATATCCACAATTGGTCGACCTGAAAAGAGGGAATGCCCAAAATCCAGTTGCGCGAGGGCCTGAACATAATTCCACCACTGTTGGTAGAGGGGAAGATCCAACCCCAGCGTATGGCGAAGGGCTTCCCTATCGGCCGGCAGGGCGGACTCGCCCAACATGACGTCAACAGGATCACCTGGGATGATATGAATGAGGAGAAAGACCAAGGTCAGCACTCCCAAGAGGCCAATGAAGGCACTGAACATTCTGGTGAGAAGGAAATGGATCATAGGGTTGAGGATGAGGTGGATGGCTGATGATTCATCAATCTTACCGATGTGCCACCTGAGGGGCGGACAGAGAGGAGGAAGAAGTCAATTGAATGTGGAGAAGCCCATCGTAATTGCCGTCTGGCTGGAGTTGATAGCCGTGGATGGACTTTGTGGTTAACACAAAATGATCTTCAAACCAGAGGGGAACGTAAGGAAGCGTGTCCAAGAGATGGGCTTGAAGCGCGTGATAAAGAGCCTGTTGGTGCTTTCTATCGGACGTTTGTTCGGCTTGAAGGATCAGTTGGTCCGCAAGAGCGCTCGAATAGCGGCCGCGGTTGGCACCTATGGGAGGGATGCCTTGACTATGAAACACATAGCGGAAAATATCTGGGGTATTCACTCCAACCCATGCCAAGCTATACATTTGAAAACGACCGGCTTTGATGTCTCCATAAAACGTGCCCCAGTCGTGGCTGTCGATGAACACGTCGATCCCCACTTGTTGCAATTGATATTGAATGATGGTGGCCAATCGTAAGCGGAAGGGATCGGTGGACGTTTTATAGCGAATGCTGGGCCTATGGTCTTCATCAAATCCCGCCTCCCTGAGCAATTGTCTGGCTTGGCCGGGATCGTACGGATAGCCAGATAACGTCGGATGCCCCGCCCAATGATCAGGCGGGAAAATGGCCTGAGCGGGCCTGGCCTTTCCTCCCAAGATAAATTGAATGATGTGTTTTCGATCGATGGCGTGGGCAATGGCCTTTCTGACCGCGGTTTGCCCTGCGACCGGGTCGTCATGATTAAACCCGAGATAGGCAAAGTTCGATCCTTCCCGTTGTTGCACGTTAATGGACGGTTGTGTTGCCAGATACGTCACTAATTCAGAAGGAAGGTCATTTTGGAGAATATGAATTTCGCCTGCCAGAATCTTCAGGGTGCGGACTGTGGGATCGGGGATTCTGAGGAATTCCACCTGTTGTCCATCTTCTCGTCGTTCCAAAAGAAGTCTCGTGTCATCAGCTCTTTGTCGAAATCTAAAGGGCCCACTCCCAATGGGGTGGTCGTGGAAGGGGTGCGCTTGGGCAATAAGGTTTGCAGGAAGAATGCCGATAACTAAATAGCCGGGAAAGAACGAATCGGGCCGTTTAAGGAAAAAATCAACAGTGGAATCCGTGGGAGTTTCGATTCTTTCGATACCCCGCAAGATGCCCCGGTGGGGAGAGGCGGTCTGAGAGTCCAAAATAGACTCATAGGTCGCTTTAACGTCATGAGCAGTTAGTGGAACTCCATTATGGAAGACAGGCCGAGGCTCACGTAAGACAAATTGATAATGCCTGGGAGAGATTATGAGCCACTTTGCTAACGCCGGGATAGGAAGAGCGCCTTCATCAAAATCGATGAGTCGGGAATAGAGCAGTCGGTTAATGCGGGAAGACGTGGCGTCGGTGGCATGCCGAGGATCAAGGTTGGTGGGCGCGTTGGCCAGTCCAAATCTGATGATCCGATCGGGAATGGGTTCGGAACAGCCCAATGTGACACCAATGAGTACTGCAAGATACCAGGGAAGTGCCACGAAACCTCACATAGTGGTCAGCCGGTCTGAATGGGAAAAAGCATGTCGTTGATGAGCTATTGTGCCGT
>JAZFZJ010000262.1:0-7425 GCA_036443915.1 Nitrospirales bacterium | reverse complement strand
TGTTCTCTTGGACGAATCAGGACAGGCTCTGTTCTTCACGCCACCCAATCCTTTCTGGCCTCCGTATTTGCTGGTTTTCTGCTCTCGCCATGAACATCGTTAAACGAATATAATAGCTAGGCTATTCGTATGGGTTGTGAATTTTGGAATTAGCGATGACGCGCGGTCGTGCCTGCGAATGCGCGAGAAAATTGGTGGGGTATGAACTCAAAAAAAATCGAACAAACCATTCATAGTGGCTCCCAAGGGGAGCGTTTGGCCCAAGAGCGGTTTGGAACAGGCAGTCGAGCTCTTGCGTTCTATCAAAACCAAATGCTCTCTGAGCTGAATGCTTTGATGCAGGAATTTATTGCTGGGCAGGAAATGGTGTTTATTGCGACGGCTGATGCCCAAGGCAACGCGGATTGTTCATTTCGTTCGGGAGCTCCGGGATTTGTCTACATACTCAACTCCCAAACGGTGGCCTACCCCGAATATCGAGGAAACGGAGTCTTGGCCAGTGTGGGAAATATTCTCGAAAATCCCCATATTGGTCTGATGTTCATCGATTTCTTCAAAAGCACGATTGGTTTGCATGTCAACGGAAAAGCCCAAGTCATAGACAATGAACGTCTGGCCGATGTGCTACAGGTCTCACCCAAGATGAGAGAGGCTGCTAACATACAAGGTGGGCGTCATCCTACCTGTTGGATTGTTGTGGATATTGAAGAAGCCTTCATTCACTGTTCCAAGCATGTTCCACTTTTTAAAAAAATTGAAAAACAACTGCATTGGGGAACTGATGACGAGCGTTTGAAAGGTGGCGATTATTTCAAAGTGAAGGGTGGAGCCTGATTCCCGCGAGACTCAGAACCATCTGCACAACAGAAATCCTAGAATCCTTTAAGCCAATCGGAGCAACCTAATTTCAACAGGGAGGGAGTCCTGTATGGGGCTGTCGATAAGTGAGACTGGAGTGGCCTTCAACATACCCGTGAAAGGACTAATTCAAAGAGGGTGGTGGCTTTTGGCCATCATCCTGGGCACTCCCCTCACCGCGTGGTCCACCATGGGGTGGGAGATGGGGGACATGGTTCTGGATTACGGTCTCAACCTGGAAGCCGGAGAAAGCACCGTCTTGGTGGATACGAGTGAAGTGGGAGAACCCTTTTTCGTGGAGGTGACGTGGAAGATGAACCCTCAGAATTGTTTTCTCCAAACGCAAACATCAATGAGTGAAGAAGGCGTCCCCATACTGAAAACAGTCGTTGATGATGGGCTGTTCAATGGGGCCCCATTTCATGCCACCTTCCCCCTTATTGAAGCGCTGTTGGTCACGGCCCGAGAAGGCCAGACATGTGAAATTAATTCGTCCCTAGATGATTTTCTTGTCGTGGCTCGTGCTCCACGGGCCTCCACTTCTTTTGAAGATGGATTGATGGATGCACCCATTGGGGCCATCGTGATCACCTTACGCGCTACCACCTTTTTTAGCCCACAGAAGGTGACGGTCCAACCTGGAGAAAAAGTCGTCTGGATTTATGCCGATGGCGCACAGGAACCCCATACCGTCACCAGTGGCGCGTGTCGGGGGACTGATTGTTCGGGTGGGGGGAAGAAATTTGATAGTGGGCCCACCCTCAACAAACCTGGGCAGCGGTTCGAACACCTCTTTGCCCATCCCGGGACCTTTCCCTATCACTGCGATCTTCATTTGGGGTCGATGCAAGGTACCGTCAAAGTCAAAGCCGCCCACTAAAGGGAATGTTGGATTCTTCGCCAATCTCTTTGTTCCACCCAATTTCCAAACACAATCTATACTCGCAGTATTTTCCGATTGCATGATTGGGGTTGCATTGTGAGCCTCAATTAATTATCCTACGGCCTCCATGGCTAATAGCAGGTACTCTCCCGCACATCCCGCTTAATAATTCCTTAAACCCCCTCATTGCACGTTGTCCGTGCCCCTTCCCCGATTCATGATTGAGTTACCGGTTATTGAAAGCCATGGGTCAGTCGCGTTTCGGGGAACAAGGATATGAAACCCAGCAAGTTTTCAGAAATAGGTGGAGACCGCGAGATGAAGACCAACATCAGGCCGGTCCCAAACTCAAGCACTCTCTCTCAAAAAAATTCCAGTCAATTGCCCACAGAAGAGCTTGCCATCAACCTTGGCACGCAAGCCCTTTTACAATTCCAACACCACGATGGCTATTGGTGTTTTGATCTTGAATCGGATCCCGGGATGAGCGCCGATTATATTTTGATGATGCATTATATGGATGAAATCGATGAGGTGCTCCAGGCCAAAATCGCTATCTATCTTCGTGAGCATCAGTCGGCAGACGGAGGGTGGCCTCTGTATTTTGGTGGTCCCTCCGATCTGAGTTGTTCCGTGAAAACCTATTATGCGCTCAAACTTGCTGGTGACCATCCTGATCTTCCCCATATGAAACAGGCACGGGGGATGATTCTCGCGAAGGGTGGTGCCGTGTGTTCTAGCGTGTTCGTCAAGATCACACTGGCGTTATTTCGGCAAATCCCCTGGAAAGGAACCCCCTTTCTCCCGGTTGAAACGATTCTTCTCCCCCGTTGGTTCCCATTCCACATTCAAAAGGTATCTTACTGGTCACGTACCGTCATGGTTCCTCTCTTGATTTTGTGTACTCTGAAACCGCAGGCTAAAAATCCTCATGCTGTAGGTATTGCAGAACTGTTTAAGACTCCCCCTGATCAAATAACGCATTGGCATCCATTTCGCTCACCCCTGAACGGCGTTTTCTTGGCCCTGGATTGGGTTGGGAAACGGCTGGAATCCTTGATTCCACACCGGATACGGCAGCGCGCGCTGAAAAAAGCGGAACACTGGATTGTGGAGCGGTTGAATGGGACTGGAGGATTGGGGGCCATCCTTCCGGCTTTGATCGGTGCTTATGAGGTGTTGGATTGTTTAGGGTATCCACCGGATCATCCCTATAGGATCACCGCGAAGCAGGCTTTAGAAGGCTTGTTGGTGGTGGGGGATCGGTCGGCTTGGTGCCAGACGTGCCTTTCGCCTGTCTGGGACACGGCGTTAGCGTGTCTCGCGCTGCAGGAGGTGAACAGAAAAGGGAATATGCCAGCGGTTTCTGCCGCACTGCGGTGGTTACAACAACACCAGCTTCTTGATGACCCTGGTGATTGGCGCGAAAATCGTCCTAACCTCAAGGGCGGTGGGTGGACCTTTGAATTTCAAAATAGTCACTATCCCGATCTCGACGACACGGCTGCCGTGGCTTATGCCATGTACCAATCCAAAGATCCGTGTTTTCAGGATTCAATCCAACGTGCGGCCGATTGGCTCGCTGGTATGCAATCCCGCAATGGGGGCTTTGCCTCCTACGACGCTGATAATACCTATTATTATCTCAATGAGATTCCGTTTGCCGACCATGGTGCGTTGTTAGATCCACCAACCAGTGATGTGAGTGCCCGATGTTTGCTGTTGTTGAGTGCCGTAGAACGCGAGTCACCACAGTTCCGAACAGTATGCCAGGCCTGCCTCACATTCCTCCTCCCCACGCAGACGAGTGAAGGGTCTTGGTGGGGTCGATGGGGAACCAACTATATTTATGGGACGTGGTCTGTCCTTATGGCCCTGGAGATCGCAGACATCCCCCCTGATGCCTCATACGTTCAGCGTGCGGCAAATTGGCTGAAGTCCATTCAACGGAAAGATGGTGGATGGGGAGAAGACAATGATACCTATCATGATGCAGCCCGCCAAGGACAGGGGTATGCCAGCACGTCATTCCAAACCGCATGGGCACTTCTGGGTCTCATGGCCGCAGGAGAAGTCCATTGTGCCGAGGTACGAAAAGGTATCAACTATCTGCTCCGCACCCAGAAGGGTGATGGATCGTGGAAGGATGACTGGTTTTCGGCACCAGGGTTTCCCCGCGTCCTGTATCTCAAATATGGTGGCTATGGTAAATATTTCCCACTCTGGGCGCTTGCTCGATACCGTAATCTTCTCATCTCCTAATAGCGTGACGAAGGGGAAAGGTTCCCTTTTGCCTCGCATCCTAAGCTGTGACGAATAAGCTGATTGTGAACCTTCCGTTTCTGAGTGTTCCCTCCTTTTCTACCTTCGACCGAGTTCACGGTCAACTTGGGCTTGCACCTAGAGCTATTTCCAAGCATCAGCATACCCATGGGTAGAAATAATCGGTTGATCTATAGTTTTTTAACTTTCAACTAAGACATTGTAAATTTCCCCCTCCCTATGAGGGGTTCGTTCCGAAGAGGAACGAAGGGGCAGGGGTGAGGGTAGAGGCTCAGCCGATAGTTAAAGCACTATAGGAATTTTATAGCTTGCGAGACACACCAGATTTTGTGTCAAGACCGTTCAGGGAATTTTTTTTTACGTGTCTCATCTATCATTTCGGCTACAGTGTGGTTTGATTAACCAAGCACGTTGTCGTATCAATCGCTGGACCTGGTGGTTGTAGCACCTGAATTGGTCTCTGGTGACCATTAAGAAGATTCAGTAACTATGGCATCTCCATCATCTGAATTGCTGCCAAGAGTCCTTGGCCAGATGGCCGACTATGTAGTAGGCAAGGCCTGGTGGGTTCTTTGTTGTGCCGCTGTGGTGGCAAGCATGTGTTGGGTGTATGCATTTGCCAATCTGGGTATCAATACCGACACCACGGAAATGCTCTCGGCTGATTTACCGTTTCGACAAGCTCAAGAACAGTACCAGCAACTCTTTCCGCAGAACACCAACTCGATTGTTATTGTCGTTGAGGCCAACACACCGGAGATGGCCCATGCCGCGGTCAAAACCCTCAACGGCAGACTCAGAGATGAAACAGAGCACATCAAATCCGTGTACACCCCGTTCGGAGGAGCTTTCTTTGAAACACATTCCCTCCTCTTTCTGGACCTTCCTGAACTCGAACAACTAGCAGAGTCTGTTGCGGAGTCAAAGCCATTTATTGACCAACTGGTACGAGATCTCAGCCTCTCTGGCCTATTTATGATGCTGAGTGATAGTTACGATCAGACGGGTTGGGTCAATGAGTCTTTAGCCGACGCGTTTTTTTTGAGAATGGCAGAGGCCATTCAGAGCACCCTGGCGGGTCTCGACTATATCCTGGCCTGGCATTCCGTCATTTTGAAGCAAGATCTTAAAACTTCCCAGACCCTTCGATTTCTTTTGGTCCAACCTCATCTGGACTACCAAAAATGGCTCCCCGCTGGAGAAGCCCTTCAGAGAATCCACCAGGTCATCGATGATTCGCAATTGTTGGGCATCCCTGGTGTTCGTATCCGAGTGACAGGGGAAGTGGCCCTAGCACATGAAGAGCTACAGGTGGTCAGTCGGCGCGCAGGGATCGCGGCGATCCTAGCGCTCCTCATGGTCTCCGGGACACTTCTCATCGCCTTTCGCTCTTGGCGGTTGATGTTCGCGACTTTGGTCACCCTGCTTGTTGGGTTGGCCTTGAGTGCGGCGTTTGCCACTATGGCTGTCGGGCAACTCAATATTATTTCTTTGGCCTTCGCCGTGCTTTTTGTTGGACTGGCGGTGGACTATGCCATCCACCTTTCCTTGCGGTATCAAGAGCTTCTTGGGCTGGAGTCGGAGCCCGATCAGGCCATCAGAAAAAGTATCCAGGAAGTGGGGCCCGCCTTGATGTTGTGTGCGGTGACCACGGGGCTAGGGTTCTATTCGTTTGTACCCACGAATTACGCCGGTATGTCAGAACTTGGATTAATCTCGGGGACGAGCATGTTCATTGGGCTTGTAGTGAGCCTAACGGTGTTACCGGCTATTTTTAAAGTCTTACCCCTTCCCCAAAAGGAGCGAGGAAATCTTCCTTCAGCCCATGGCCTCAATCCCATTTATCAATTCCCCATTCGGCATGGAGGGGCCATACGGTGGGGTACCCTGTTTCTTATCGTTGGCTCTCTCTTTTTACTTCCCCAGGCTTCGTTTGATCGCAATCCTCATAATTTACGAGATCCACATGTTGAATCGGTTCAAACATTAGACCACCTGCTCGAAGATGGAACGGGAGTGCCTTGGACCTTGACCTACGTCACCTCTAACGATGACGGTGTTATTCCCCAAATTGCCCAACTCGAAGAACTCGAATCTGTCGATAGAGTGGTGACGCTTCAGAATTTTGTTCCCACACAGCAAATTGGAAAGTTTTTCCTTCTTGAGGAGCTTGCGGAGTGGTTTTTGCCTGAATCAGCCAATTCGGGTTTTGGAAAATCACCAAAAGAGCCCGATGCTTTTAGACCAACCCTTGAATTATTGTTGAGTAAACTGGAACAACATATTGGCCATGGGAAACCAATGCAGGACTCTAGCCCAGCGATCAGACTGCGAGACCAGATAAGAAACTTACTCACGCATTTAGACAGTATGGATAAGGAATCTCAACAAGGTTTCGTTGATCGTCTGAAAACAAGCTTGCTGGGCTCCGTCCCCACGGGTCCAATAGACATTGCTGAGGCCAAGAAAAAAGGGCCAGTGACGCAAGATGATCTCCCGCAAGAATTGTCGGAACGGTGGGTGACCGAAGAGGGGAGCTATCGGATGGAGGTGTACCCTAAGAAGGACTTGCGGGATACGGTGGCCTTGGAACAGTTTGTGGACGAGGTGCGGAGTATCGCCCCACAAGTGACAGGGCTCCCTGTGATCTATCTGGAAGGAGGCAACGAGGTTGCTTGGGCTTTCAGACAAGCCTTTGTGACCGCGTTGATGGTCATTCTGATTATCTTGCTTATCGTCTTCCGTAATGTCTGGGACACCCTCCTTGTGATTCTCCCGTTATGTCTGGCGGCGTTCCTGTTGGTCGCCTATACTGTCATCTTTGACATGCCGTTTAACTATGCCAATACGATTGCTCTTCCCTTGCTTTTTGGTTTGGGTGCGGACAGTGGTATCCATATTGTTGAGCGCATGCGAAGGCGACCAACTCAGTGTGAAGCCTTTCTCCGGTCAAGCACGATCCGGGGAGTGTTCTTCAGTAGTCTGACAACTATTTTGAGTTTCAGCAATCTGGCCTATACTTCACACATAGGGGTCTCTAGCATGGGGCAGTTATTAACGCTGGGTGTCCTGTTGACCCTGATAGGATGTTTGGTGGTCTTGCCGGCATTTTTATATAGAAGTCCTTTATGGCCAGCCAAAACGGCTATGTAACCTCAATGTCCATTTTTTGGTTCTCCCCATAAAGGCCAGAGTGTTGTGAAATTTCTCAGTGAAAAGTGAAAACCCGAAATGGGTAGGGCTTTCATGATGTCGTCTGTCGTGGGGGTTCCCAGTGCTGGTTCGATTGGATACCCAATCGTCAAACACGTGACAAAGCTTATCATAAGAAAGGCTTGACCTAGACAAGCTGATGCGGACGTCAAACGGGTCAAGGGAAAAGGTATGAAAGCAATGGGCTG
>JAZFZJ010000261.1:0-6249 GCA_036443915.1 Nitrospirales bacterium | reverse complement strand
GGAAGTCCCCGAGGTGGGAGAGGGAATTTTTAACTGTGGGAATGTTGAAAAAAGCCGCCAGCGGCGTTCTCGCCATTTTGCCGTGCTCACGTACTAAGTGTACGCTCCGCGCGTCAAAATGGCTGTGGCCTTGTTGGACGACTTTTTTGAACATTCCCCCTAGCTGCTGATATCGGCTCTGCTGTGGATCTTTTTGTGCTATTTGAGAGAAATATTCAACAGGCCCACTGTCTTAGTTGAAAGTTAGAATACTTCTAGGAAGGGAATGTTAAAAATTGGCAGGCATTCAGAAGGGGACGAGGACAAGGAGGCGGAGAAAGGCAGGAAAACTTCAAGGTATCTTACAATTGGGAAAACTGAGAAAAGGCTGCGTCTGTATGATACATGGGAACCAGTCTCCCTAATTTCGTATCGAGCAAGAGAGTTTTTACCTGATTTTGAGGATTGACGAGAATAATCCGACTTCTCAGCTTCTGAAAATTCTTCGCGACCATTGTCAGAATTCCTAACCCCACACTATCCATAAACGTGACCCCATGAAAATCCAGAATTAAGCCTTTCGTCCCCGTTTCACAATATTTGTCGGTCGTATCTATAAAGGTATTTTTCGAAAAAATGTCTAACTTCCCCGTTAGGCTAAGCACGGACAAGCCATTCACGATTTTTTCTTTAATGATCATGGCAGGCAGTGCATACGTTTCGTACAATTGACCAGAAGCACTTTCCCTTCACTTACACACGTTTGCTGACCCTATCGGAACGTTCTTGAGTGATCTGGAGGAATTTTTTTTGGAAGATGGCTTTAACGCCGGGGGGGCTTTCCTTTGATGATGCGCCCAAACTGTCGGAATAGATCAATTCCCCGAGAAAGGGATGGTATTTCTCAGTTCATTTAGGATCGTCCTAACGTGACCGAAATCGTGCGTTGGCTATCCCCACGCTGCACTCGCAAGATTACCGTTTGTCCAGGTTCAGTCCGTTCGATTAGATAATTTTTCAGTTGCGCTGGGGTCGCAATCAACATCTCATCAATAGCCAACAACACATCGCCTTTCCGAAAGCCTGCATGGCGGGAGGGGCCTGTGGCTTTCGCCACCATCAACACCCAATGACTACCCTTTCTGACCGTTTGGAGCTGAATGCCCAGAAGGGAAAACCCCGGCTTTTGGCCGGCCATGACTGAGTCCACAACACGTTTGACTAAAAGGCCCGGGAGGGCAAACGCGAATCGACTGCAACGCCGTTCCTCTTGAGGAGTGTCCGTTTGAATGATGGCATGAATGAGCCCCACTACTTGCCCATCTTGATTCAAAAGCCCGCCCCCGGAATTTCCACGACAAGCTGAAAGATCCACTTGCAAGAGACGACTGTGTACCGTGGCAAGAAACGTATTAGGATTTCCCACCATGCCAAACATCATGGCTGGTCCCCACCCTAACGGATAGCCCACCGTAAAGACATGATCCCCATAGGTCGCCTCTTGCTCGGCAAATTGGACACTGGCGAGGGGCCAGTCCGATTCAGGAACTTGCAATTGATACACCGCCACATCCAAATAGGTATTGGCCCCCTTCCGAACTGCCGGCAACTCTCGAAGATCATCCGTCATCACATGAATGATCTCGGGGATCACCACTTTTCCGCCTTTCGACATTTCCACCGCATGGCGTACGGTCACAATCACACCCTGGCCTAGGTGAATCCCTGAGCCCCGGATTTTCACAGGGGCACCGTGTTCGAGTTCAGGAGTAGTTGTGTGATCTCCCTGAAGAATGCCTACTGTAGCCAGTTTCGCTTGTTCTATAGCGAGAGCCCGTGTCCCTTTAGGGGATTCGGCCATGGCCGGAGACAAGCCGCCTAACCAGAGAAGGACAATTCCCAGAACGATGGTGAAATAATGAGGCATCCTCATAAATAATAGAAATGGGTTAGCCGGGGAATAGGTCAGGGACGTATCACTGAAAAGCTGTTAAAAACAGAAACAATGAAATCCGTCTGCCTGGATACGTGAACGTCCTGTTGCTCCTCTCGTACAGACAAACCTACCTTCTCTATCATAAATATTCAAGACTGGCGAGGTGGTCTCACAAGTATCATCAGCACTCTGCTACCGGAGTTTTGGCCGACATCATTCATTCCAATCATGGAAGGAGTGTTTCGGCTGATGCCTATTGCCTTATTGCCGCGTCGTGGACGTATTTCAAAGACAAGAGCCTCAACTCACCAAACAGGTCTTTCATCTGTTGATAGGAATAATGGGCATTTCGCCCGCTGGGATTAGGCAGCACAAAAACGGGAATTCCTGCTAACGAAACCGACTGAAGCCCCACATGAATGGGATGTTTGGCAGACCGCTTTCTGGAACGCCCTGGGGTTTCTGAGGAAAACACCACCTGAGCGATACTGATTCCTAACAACGCAATGAGTGCTGGTTGATAGGTAGCAATTTTTGCCAATAACCCACGACGTCCTTGGAGAAAGTCTTGCTTCACTAAATCTTGAATTCCGGCCGTTGGTCGGGCAATCAAATTCGTCAAACCATACCCAAACTCTGGGAGCCGGAAATCCTCATGGTACGTCATGGGCGAGGGAATCAGTCTGGACTCAAACAATAATTTCCAAAATCGATTGGATGGTCCAGCAAAGTGATGCCCCACTTCAGCCGACCGAAGCCCAGGGTTGATTCCCACAAAGAGCACCGATAGTCCTGGCATGAGATAATCAGGAAGTCCAGAACGGATGCGACTCATGCGCTTCCTCATCAATCATTCAAGGAATTTTGAGAAAGGGACATTAGGAAGAGTGCAGAGGGGAACATCCCTGATACACGTCGTGAACAAGGTCACACAAGAAAGGATGAAAGAAGTTCTAGGGAGCGGTGAATTGCGTTTGTATCTTGACGAAGGTTTCTTGGGCTTCGGGGATCAAATCTTCCCGTTTCTGTTCTTTGGCTAAATCGAGGGCGGTTTTAGCGAGCATGAGAGCTTCGTCTTTCTCTCCTCGTTCAGCACAGGCTCGAGCCACCACCACTCTGGCATTTATGGCTGTCGGATCCTCCTTAATCACTTGACGCAACATCACTTCTCCCTTTTCCGGATCTCCACCAATAAGCCGAGGAATTTCAATTAAAATCGTTCCTTTTGAAGACAAGGCATCCAGATGATTGGGATTGATGCTCAGTGTCTTATCTAGGGCATTCATCATCTCTCCATATTCAAACACCGAGAAGAGGACTTCTCCATTGGCCCGCATTCGTTCCCCAATACTACAGAATAAGGCAAAGTGGGCATCGGCCAAACGAGCATCAAGCTTGACCGCTTTCTCCGCAAGCGCTCTCCCTCGTTCAAAGTGCACGAGACGGATATCCGAATCCTTAGCCCGCCTGCCTTTCTGACATTCAGCCATTGATTTATCGCTCAACACCTGAGCTGAGTCCTCTGCCCAGACGGTTGGCATAGCCAGGATGAAAACTAACAGACCTGCGCCAATGATACTCATCATTTTTGACATATATGACATAGGAGTCGCCTCGTTATTCTCGTGATTTATCGGCTAATTTTTAAAAATTTTCAGCTTTCAGAAACCAAAAGCTATTATTTTTTACCACATCGTCAATTCTCATGCCAACATTTTTGTGTATCTTTTTTGATCTCTTTTACCTTAACCACTCGTCTCTTCTCATCCCATGTTTTTATGTAGTGTTGTCGTATGTGTCGTTCACAAAGCTGCTAATGTGGAACATTGCATACAATTACTTCGTTTTGGCATTAAATTTTCGTAATCAACCGCCTCTTCGATAAGGCGTTGATTGGGTCACAGGTACACGGTAATCTTTGTCTCCGGATCTTATCACGTTTCGTTATTCCTATGCTTTCCTCTACGGTAGCTCAAAAAGACATTCGCCAGGAGGACCGGAACACACTTCCCGGTCCACTGCCAGCATAGCCGTTAAAAGATATCCCCCCCACGTAAAGATCATCATTGCCGGACTATGAGCTATCCATTAAGATAGGGGCTTGTACACAATCTCTTTCTTCCATTTAGGGCAACAAGACCACATTCCCCTTTGAACCGATCGACAAAAGAGAAGTCATGGAACAGGAAGAAATTCGACAGATATGGGCCGAAGGAGAGGATTGGGTTATCAAACGAAAAAACAACGAATATTTCCATCGACCAGAAGGAAAATTTGGGGAATGGAAACCTGGACTCCCTCCTGGGGTTTTTACGCCAGAAGCCGAAATCTTATTTGAGGATTGAGGAACAACTCTCCCAAATCCAAGAATTTGACCATACCTATGGTCTTTTAACTTCCAGATTACCTCCTCCCCCTCACCCACACCTTCGTTCCTCTTCGGAACGAAGCCCCAATGGGGCGAGGGGAATTTGAGTAGTGACAGTTGAAAGTCAAAATACTACAACAAATGAATTTTTAAATTGTGATTTAGAACCGTACGATTGTTCCAACTAGCTTTCTTGTCTCATGCGTTTTTCAGGTCGGATCATCGGGTTACTCAAAGAGTACATGCATGATTTAGTCGAGCAAGCCAAACAAGACGAAACCACTCATGCCACCTTTGGCTTCGCCTCTCAACCCTATCGAACAGACCAAGCCATCTCTGATTTGCTCGCTATTCTCGATGATCGAATCGAATCAGAGGGAGTGCAGGTTGGACTTTCCGTTGAATTTTTGCACCAGATGTGGACCCTCTGTAATACCGCTAGCCCCCACATCTCCGAGACGGTATGGTTACGAAAAAATCTAGATGCAGGTGCAGGATCAAAATCCGAAGTCAGAAAACACACCTACGAAGCCCTCATTGCCTTCCTGGAGTCTCAACCAGAGGGAGATGAACTGAACGAAGAACCTACCAATTGAATCGCCAGCCAGCCCGCCCGCTCCCGAACATGCCTTCGAACCCAGCCCTGCGCCTCCAACTGTCCAACAATATCAGATTCATCCTCCACCAACAAACCCGACAGAAAAAGCTGGGTTCGTGGAGACTGCATCCGAGAAAACTCACAAGAAACCTGAAGAATCGTGTTGCGATCTAAATTGGCCACTATCATATCAAATGCTTGGGTGGGTAACTCCTCAATAGGGCAACAACGTAATTCAAGTTCCCCCTGAAACCCATTGATTTCAGCATATTCCCTCGCACACTCCAGCGCTCTCGCATCCACATCGATGGCCAACGCATGTGTGGCTCCCAATCTCAACGCCACCATACTCAAAATGCCACTCCCCGTCCCAACGTCGAGCACCCGCATGCCGGGAACCCACGTCAACTCCTCCAACCACTCAAGCAGCAGTTGCGTGGTCGCATGATGCCCCGTGCCAAACGCTTGTTTCGGATCCAGTACCAATTCAATGCCATTTTTTGGCATATCCATCACCCCCCAACTGGGGCGAATGCCAATGCGGCGCCCGACACGAAGGGGGGTGACCGAGGCCGCCCATTGCGCATTCCAATCTTCATCCTTCACCCGCTGAATGCGAATTGCCCCATCAGGCAACTGAACATCAAAATGCTGAAGAGCCATCTGCATCTGTGGAACAATATCCTCTTCCTTTCCCTGCCAATACATCACCAACGTGTCATCTTGCTCCCACGCTCCCAAAAACTCCGGACAAGCCAAGACACCGGCTATCTCAGCGGCATCAGCACAAGCCGGGATCTGCATGGAAAAAATCGTGGGATTCATTGAGGGAGTGTTGAAAAAGTCCGCCAGCTGCATTCGCGCCACTTTGTAGTGCTCACGTACTCCCCTGTAGGCTCCGCCCGCCAAAGCGGCTGCGGCCTTGCCCGAGGAAAGGCACGTCTTGGCGTGCGCGGGCTGGGCGGGTGAGATAGGGGCTTTTTTGAACACGCCTCCGTTTTCATGATGCTTCATACACCTGACAGATTTGGATGCTAGTGGACAAATTTTAAATTGTTCAACAGACTCATGGAGATGAATGATATTGACGGACTAAAGAGGAGCGGCTAAGGTCAATACACCTTATGGAATCTTCTCTCAATACACGACGCCAACAAGCCCTGGTTAGTCTCATTGGCCGTGCCGAGCGGATGGAAGCCCAAGGAACCACAGCAAGTCGGTGCTTCAGTCGATGGAGAGTGGGCATCTTCCTCACGGGTGCAGTCACGTGTGTCGGCTTTTATCAACATGCCTGGTTTCATACGGGAAATCTTGCACTCATCATCTTTCTCACCATATTCCTGACTATAACCTGGTTCCATCAACGAT
>JAZFZJ010000260.1:0-3008 GCA_036443915.1 Nitrospirales bacterium | reverse complement strand
TTGAAAAAAGGGGTCGTGAAGGTGACGGCCAAATTTTCTGACAAGCAAAAGGTGGGGACGGGATTTATCGCGGGGCGAGGAAAGAAGTATCTGTATATTGTGACAGCATCACATGTGATTGAGGAGGGATTCAACACGCCTCAATCCATTAGCATTACCTTTTTTACTCAGCAAGAAGAAACCCTCTCCGCCAAGCTTGTTAAGAAGGAAGGGGGGGACCCCCGGGGGTTAGCGCTTTTAAAGGTTGGAGGTGAGCTTCCTGAGGATGTTCAGGTGCTGGAATGGGATACGAGTAGCCGCGTTCAGGGCGGTGAGGAAATTCATTTAATCGGGTTTCCTCAGATTGGGGGGAATCCCTGGGCGGTGACCAAGGGGATTCTTTCCGGTTTTGACGGCCCCATCCTCAAATTGTCCGGAACCGTTGCGGTAGGCAACTCTGGAGGTCCTGTGTTTCTAGGAGAAAAGGTGATTGGGGTGGTGATGGAAGTGACGGGGCAATTTGCAAATGCCAAGCCTGCTCAAATTGCTCAATTTACTGTGGAAAATTGGCCAGGATTCCCTCAGCAGGTTGTCCAGGACAGTTCTCCAGCAGAACCAGAATCTTCTTCAACCGGAGTCATTGGGACACCACAACCTTCCCAATCGAGTTTGGCCTCGTTAGTGATTGCCTCTTCTCCTTCAGATGCCAAGGTGTTTGTGGAAGATGAATTAGTCGGATTGACGAGACCGGGTCCGGTGGTGGTCGACAATTTATATCCGGATGAATATGAAGTCGTTGTTAAAAAGAAAGGATATCAGGCCTGGGTGGAATATGTCGATCTCTTGCCTGGTGAACGACGGGAGCTCACGGCGAAAATGCAAAAGGGATCGGAAATTGAAGTGACCGGGGTATGGCGGAATCCCTTGATTCCGTCCATTTCCTATGTCCTGGAGCAGACAGGGGATTTGGTGAAAATGCGAGAGGTCACCACCAGTGTGCTCGGGAACATGGTGACGGCAGAAGGGGAGGGGCAACTTCGAGGCCACCAACTGCACCTAACCTATCGAACGGCCGTTGGAACGATGGGAGAGTCCAACACGTCTCTTTCTTCTGATGGCCAACAGTTATCCGGAATTTTTAGAGATTTTTCTAACATGGTTCCCATCACCATTTCTCTTATGCGTACGGGAGATTCCCCCTCTTCTTTCTCTTTCCCCGGTGCAGGAAATTTTAATCCCCTTCAAAACTTTGGCCAGTAGCTCTTTTTTCTATGAGGTAGGTCTCTCATGAAATCCTTGGTCATAGGTGGAACGGGACAACTTGGAGCCAATTTAGTCCGGGCCCTCTTAGCGCAGGGGCACCAAGTCCGAGTTCTTCACCGACCAACGAGTAAGACCTTCACGCTGAATGGACTGGAAATCGAGCGTGTGGTGGGAGATTTGAACGATGGCGCATCCCTACGGCGTGCGTGCGAGGGGATGCAGGTGGTATTTCAAGCGGCCAGTTACTATCCCCCCAGTACCATTCCCGTTGATGTGGCTATGGGCCAAGCCCTTAAGGAAACAACGATGTTGTTGGAGGCTGTTCGTTCGACTGGGGTTGAGCGGCTGGTGTTCACGAGTACTCTCACGACTGTGGGGTTTCCACAAAAACCAGAGCATCCTGCGAATGAAACCTGTACCTTTTCTACCCGATTTCCCAACAACCCGTATCTTATGGCCAAAGTGGTCATGGAAGACAAAATCCTGCAAGCTACGAAGCAAGGAATTCCTGCGGTTGTGGTCAATCCGACCGAATTTTTCGGGCCCTACGATCAGAAGCCGACCAGCGGGACTCATATCCTCATGATTGCCAAACGACTGATGCCAGGGTATTTTCCGGGCCGGGTCAATGCTATTGATGTTCGGGATGTGGCCGTGGCGATGATTCGGGCGGCCGAACGAGGGCGAATCGGTGAACGGTATATCGTGGGAAATTGGAATACCACGCAAAAGGAATTGAATGAACTTATTGCTCAAGTGGTCCAGATGCCTTCTCCGGCGATTCCCATTCCCCTGAGTCTTGGACGATGGGGAACCAAAGTGGGAGAATGGGTATTCCGTACTCTTTTACGGCGGCCTCCGCTCGTGCCGGCTTTCTTTGTAGAAATGATTGCCCATATGCAGCATTATGATTGTTCCAAGGCTCAGCGGGAATTGGATTATCCGCGGAGTTCCATTGAGGGAGCGATTCAGGATGCGGTCAGTTGGTTTCGCGAGAATGGGTATCTCAAAGAGAAGTCGTCGTAGAAGGCCGTCGAAGGGGTTAAATGAAACAGACTTTTCACACAAGGCTTGGTGAGAAATCGTGGAGGTGAAACAGAGAGATAATGCTCGGCCCGCACCTTACCCTGAAATGGGCAGTCTTAGGCAGTTCCCGATACGTCCTCGTCAGCTTGTGCTAGGACTTGAGAAAAGCGATTACCCACCAGAGTGGTGACCTTTCCCATGATTTCCGTCAATTCTTTCCACTCCTCAGGTTTGAGTTCATCTTTCAGATTGGGGTGGAGCCCCCATTTCGCGCTGACTTGTTTGCCATCCCGTTGAATGACAACGTGGAGGATTTCTGTTTCCGGTGGGTTTGTCGGAGCTTGCGATGAGGATTGCCCTGCTCCTGAACCGCTCTGTGCCATGTTTGGTTCCCTCCTTGTAGTATAGTTGGAGAATTGTACTGCATTGGGATAATCCCTGTAACCTCCTCCTCCATTTCTGAAGAAATCTGCCTAGTCCTTGTGTGACTCTTGAGAGTCGGGTACATTTCTTCCCTGGAAATACGGGACTGAAGCCAGATTGTCTAATAAAGAATTTGGCTCAGTCGCCATTCGGTTAATCAATCGTCCATGGGCTACCACGAATTCACATCGGGAGGGGGGTAGGTTGGAATGGAAATAAAACGACCAAAATTTTGGGAAAACATGAATATGAATGATCTGGCCAGGAATTTTTTTGAAGGCCTCTTAATTCTGGTGCCCGTAGTGACGACCCTCTAT
>JAZFZJ010000259.1:0-37196 GCA_036443915.1 Nitrospirales bacterium | reverse complement strand
CCCAAGTCGGTGCCAACATCCCTACCGTAATGTTATGCCCATGTTGATGAATATCTCTCGAAAAGGGTCCTTCTTGAGTTTTAGAGCACATACATTTCGGAGATGCCTCCCTCTTCTGGCCCTGGTGTGCATCGTTCTTCTGTTGGGAATGTCCCCCTCTGTTTTGGCTCAAGCTCCGAAGGATCCCACCATTAGTTTACAGATTTCGGGATTAGATGAAACAGAGCCATGGACGTTTGGCCTTCGTATTCTGTTCCTGCTCACGGCGTTAACGCTGGCTCCGGCCATGCTGATGTTGGTGACATCCTTTACCCGAGTCGTCATCGTGCTGGGTCTTCTGCGACAGGCGCTTGGAACCTTACATGCTCCGCCCAATCAAGTGATGATCGGGTTGGCCTTGTTTCTGACCCTCTTTATTATGATGCCGGTGTGGGAGCAAATCCGTGTTGAGGCTCTCAATCCGTTATTGGAAAAAGAGGTGACACAAGAAGTGGCGATGGCACGAGCCATAGAACCTGTTCGGGAATTTATGTTGAAGCAAGTCCGCGAAAAGGATTTAAGCTTGTTTATGGGTATGGGAAAGATTCCTACTCCCCAAACACAGAAAGATGTGCCGATGCATGTCTTGATTCCGGCGTTTGTCACGAGTGAGTTACGCACCGCCTTTCAGATCGGCTTTCTGATCTATGTCCCGTTTCTCGTGATCGATATGATCGTGGCGAGTACCTTGATGTCGATGGGCATGATGATGTTGCCGCCGATCATGATCTCGTTACCCTTCAAGCTTATCTTGTTTGTCTTGGCTGATGGATGGTTTTTGGTGGTGGGTTCCTTAATGAACAGTTTCCAATGAGGGAATGTTGAAAAAAGGCCGCCAGCGGCGGTTTCGCCCCTTTGTCGTGCTCACGTACTTCTCTGTACGCTCCGCTCGCCAAAGTGACTGCGGCCTTGTCCGAGGAAACGCACGTCTTGGCGTGCGCGGGTTGGGCGGGTGAGACAGAGAGGCTTTTTGAACATTCTCTCCATTCCTTTGATGGATCAGGCTACTTGAGGAGAATGCTCAACCTAAGGAAATGAAAATTTCTAGGAAGAAGTAAGGGGGGAACAAATGACGCCAGAAGGGGTATTGGCCATTGGTCAGGATGCGATTAAAACCATTTTGATGGTGGCCGGGCCGATGTTGGGTTTGAGCTTAGTGGTGGGTCTCTGTGTCAGTGCCTTTCAAGCTATGACGCAAATTAATGAAATGACCCTGACGTTTTTACCGAAAATTGCCACCATGTTTGTGGTGCTCCTCGTCCTGTTTCCCTGGATGGTTCAAATTCTTGTGGGATTTATGACCAACACGTGGACACATATTCCTGAGTTTGCGCAATGACCGTGGGTCGGACGTGACGATAGGCCTGAAAAGGATTGCCTGAAAAGGATTGAATCGAACCGGTGCTCCAATGGGAATTCGCTATTCAACAAGTCTGGATCTTCGTCGTGGTACTCGTGCGGACGGCCGTGATTTTGTCAGCCCTGCCGTTGTTAGGGGGACGCTCCGTCCCCAGACAAATCAAAATTGGTTTGGCGGCCCTGTTGGCCTTCCTGTTGATGCCCGTTGTGCCGTTCACCCTTGCTCCCAATTGGTTGGAGCCCACCAATCTGGTGATAGCGTTGGGCGCCGAACTGTTAGTCGGCCTGGTCCTTGGTTTCGCTATGCGCCTGATCATGACGGCGGTCGAACTCGCCGGGAGTGTTATGGGATTCCAAGTGGGGTTTGCGATGGCCAATGTGTTGGATCCGGTGACTCAAGTGCAGGTACCGGTGTTTGGTCAGTTTCTCACCGTTCTTGCCACCCTGGTGTATTTTCAAGTTGACGGACACCTGTTGGTGTTGTTGGCTTTGGGCAGCAGCTTTCAGTTGATCCCTCCCTTTGGGGCTCATCTGGGAGCCCCCCTCCTGACGGATGTGACAGGCTTGATGCAAGGGACGTATGAAACGGGGTTAAAACTTGCCTTCCCCGTCATGGCCGCTACCTTTCTCATTCATACCACCATGGGGGTTCTTGGTCGCCTCGTTCCGCAGATCAATATTATGTTGCTGAGTTTTCCGGTCACCATTGCCATGGGGTTGTTGGTGTTAGGACTCGGTTTACCCTTCATTACTCTCGTGTTTCAGGACTCGATTGTCGGGTTGGAAACCACCCTCTGGGAACTGTTACAGGAATTAGGCCGTGGCTGAGAACAAAGATGGTGCAGAAAAATCAGAGCAACCTAGCGCGAAACGCTTAGCTGATGCACGCCGAAAAGGACAAGTTCCCAAGACTCGAGAATTGCCGTCCCTGTTTGTCTTGTTGGGGGGATTTGGGTTGATTACTTTCTGGGGTCCCCAAGCGCTCATGCAGTTCCTTGGGCATTATCGGCATTGGTTTGTGCAGGCCGGCACTCTTCAGTTGGATACCCAGTCCACCTATAACTTGCTTCTGGACATCACCAATCAAGCCTTTGTTCCACTCATTCCGTTCGGGCTGGTGGTGGGTCTGTTGGCGTTTGCGGCAAACATTCTTCAAACGGGACCGTTATTGGTTGAAGATGCCTTACAACCCAAGCCCTCCAAGATGAATCCCAAGAATGGGATTAAACGTATTTTTTCTTGGAAAGGGGTGGTGGAGCTGCTGAAGTCTCTCCTGAAGATGGCAGCTGTGGTAGGCATTCTCTACCTCGTTTTGTCTCAGGGGCTGCCATTGATTGCCCGTCTTCCCATTCTTGGCATTGTTGATGCGGTTGACGGCGCTTGGGGGCTTGTTCAGAAATTTGTGTGGTCGGTGGGAGGGGCATTACTCCTCCTGGCGATCCTCGATTTTATTTATCAACGGTGGCAGACCACGGAAGATCTGAAGATGACCAAGCAGGAGGTCAAGGATGAGTCAAAAGATGTGGAAGGTGATCCACAGGTCCGTTCGCGTCGACTCAGCTTGCAACGAGAACGGTCTCGGCAGCGCATGTTGCAAGCGGTTTCGAAAGCGGATGTGGTGATTACCAACCCCACACACGTGGCCGTGGCCCTCCGTTATGACACCGAAAAAATGGATGCTCCCGTCGTGGTGGCCAAGGGGGCAGGATTTATGGCTGACAAGATTAAACAAATTGCCCGTCATGCGGGCGTTCCGATTTTGGAAAACCGCAGTCTGGCCCGCGGCTTATTCAAGGCCGTCAAAGTTGGCCAGGAAATCCCTAGTGCGCTGTATCAGGCAGCAGCTGAGGTGTTGGCCTATGTGTTTCGCCTTCGACAACAGCATGAACAGACGGGGTAGAGCGATGAAGGACATTCTTACCCCATACTCCTTTTCCAGGTATGCATGGTATTCAATCAATAAATAAAGCATTTTACCTTAGAGTAAATCCGAAGCTCGAATATGGAAATCCGAAACAAATTGGAATGACCAAATTGAAACCTTCGAATTTAGGATTTGTTTCGATATTCGTATTTCGAGTTTAGTGAACGTATTTGGAATGACTATAAAACACCTTCGCTCACAGGGTTTGTATGGCTTTTGATACAGAACGTTTGAAAACCGAACTGACCCCTTCGCATTACGGAGATGTGCTTTTGCCTGTGGGTGTGGTGGGTATGCTCCTTCTTATGCTGTTGCCGCTTCCCACTTTTTTATTAGATCTCTTTTTATCCTTTAGCATCACATTGGCCGTTTTAATTTTGTTGGTCACCATGAATGCGGGCCGGCCGGCGGACTTCTCTGTGTTTCCTTCCGTGGTGTTGCTGACCACCTTATTCCGGCTAGCCCTGAATATCGCCTCCACGCGGGCAATTTTGCTGAATGGGAATCAAGGGCCCGGGGCGGCGGGCGAAGTCATTCGCGTCTTTGGCGAATTTGTGGTGGGCGGGAATTATGCGGTTGGCATCGTGGTTTTCTCCATTTTGGTCATCATCAATTTTGTCGTCATTACCAAGGGGGCGACCCGGATCGCCGAAGTTGCCGCCCGGTTTACGTTGGATGCCATGCCTGGTCGGCAAATGAGTATTGATGCTGATCTCAATGCGGGCATTATTGATGAATCGGAAGCCAGAAAGAAGCGGGAGATGATCGCTCAGGAAGCGGATTTTTATGGGTCGATGGATGGTGCGAGTAAATTTGTTCGGGGCGATGCCATTGCGGCCCTGTTGATCATTTTCATTAATGTCATTGGCGGGTTAACGATTGGGGTGTTGGATCATGGGATGTCCGTGGTTGCTGCGGCGAAACGGTTTACCCTGTTAACGGTCGGGGATGCCATTGTCGCTCAAATCCCCGCGCTGATTATGTCGACGGCGGCGGGCATCATTATTACACGGGTCTCGACCAAAACCAGCCTCGGTCGGGATGTCACCGAGCAAATATTGTTCAATCCCCATTTGGTCGGGGCTGTGGCCGCCATGTTGTTCTTTTTAGGGCTCTTGCCAGGTTTACCCCATTTTGCCTTTCTGATCCTCGCCTCCATGATGGGTGGGTTGGCCTATGTCCTCTGGCAACGGAAAGAGGAAGCGGCGCGTGTGAAGAGCCTGCCTTCACCAAAGGATAAAACCGAATCTCCTGTCACCGAGTCCGTGGAAACCGTGACGCCGCCTGATCTCCTGGAATTGCATGTGGGCTATGGATTAGTGCCCTTTGTCGATCATGCCCAAGGGGGAGAACTTTTGGAGCGGATTCGGGCTATTCGTAAACAAACGGCATTGGATATGGGATTTGTGGTGCCGGCTGTCCATATTCGGGACAATCTGCAGCTGAAGCCCCACGATTACAGTATTTTACTTAAAGGGGTACAGATCGCCAAGGGAGAACTGGTGCCTCGGCATTTATTAGCGATTAATCCAGGACAGGCCAGAAAAGGGCTGGAAGGAAAGCCCGGGAAAGACCCCTGTTTTGGTTTGCCGGCGGTGTGGATTGCGCCTTCCGAAAAAGAGCGCGCACAAATGGACGGCTATACGGTCGTCGATGGACCGGCCATTATTGCCACCCACCTGACGGAACTCATAAAAACCAATGGGCATGAATTGCTGGGGCGCCAAGAGGTCCAGAACTTGCTGGATAACCTCGCAAAGACGTATCCCAAGGTGGTGGATGATTTGATTCCCACCCAATTATCACTGGGAGTTGTTGTGAGAATCTTAAGGAATCTTCTACGTGAACGAGTTTCTATTCGGGACTTGCGGACCATTCTCGAAACTGTTGCCGATTACACCACCCAGAGTAAAGATCCTGACACCCTGACGGAATATGCCCGGCAAAATTTATCCAGAACGATTTCTACCCAATATGCCAATACGGAAGGGTTCGTGCAGGTGGTGAGTCTTGATCCTTTGTTGGATCGACGGTTGACGGAGTCGATGAAGCCCACTGGCGGAGAACCGGGCGGGTTATCGGCGAATGTGTTTAACCAGGTTATTGTCGCGGTGCGTCAGGCCATTGAACGAGTAGTCAGTCAAGGGTACCAACCCGTCTTATTATGTTCACAGTCAATCAGGGCGCAACTCTATCGTTTGGTCTCGCCAGGGGTCCATGCCCTGGCGGTCCTGTCGCCGAATGAGTTGGACCCGAAAACAAAAATCCAAGCCATTGAAGTTGTGAGGATGCCACATGAAGCTGAAACGGTTTGAAGCTCTCTCCCTACAAGAAGCCCTCCAAGCAGTAAAGGCTGAACTTGGTCCGGAAGCGGTCATTGTCTCGTCCCGTCGTATCCAAAAAGGCGGGGGCCTGTTCGGACTGCTCAGTCAAACGGTCGTTGAGGTGACTGCGGCGGTCGATCAGGTGCCACAATCGTCGGATGCCCCCTCTAGCCCTGACCAGTCGCTCCGGGCCCTTATTGCCAAATCATGCTCCTCGGAGGTCCCTTCCCGGACAAGACCGAAAGCTAATAAAGACGCCACCTTCTCTGAACAATTACAGGTGGCGACGGTGTTGGATCCGGTCACCCAACACCTCCATGACATGCGGGAAGAAATTCAACGGTTACGCGAAGCCCAAAAAGATCCGGAGCTGGCCTTGGGGCCCTTACGGCAGGAATTGGAGGGATTACGGATTGTGGTGGGAGAGGTCCTGGGAAGCCAGATGAATAAACGAGTCGAAGGTTTGCCAGGCGATATGATGGAGTATTACCAGCGGCTGGTGAGTCATGGGGTGAATCCTCAAGTGGCCCATCATCTGGTGCGTTCGGTGGTTGAGACGTTAGGAACGGTCGGGATGGGCAACCGGGAAGCGGTGAAAAGCCTTTTACGGGAGAGGATGGAAGGAGCCCTGGCGGTGTCGGGTCCCTGCGTGTCGCGGCATTATGGACAAAAGATCATGATGTTGGTGGGGCCCACAGGAGTCGGTAAAACCACCACGATTGCCAAGTTAGCCGGGTTGGCACGGCAACATGATGAAAATCGGAAAACCGTGCTGATTACCCTCGATACCTATCGCGTGGCCGCAGTGGAGCAACTCCGGGTATTTGCCAAAATATTAAAAATTCCCCTAGAAGTCGCGGTGTCCAATCAAGATTTTGTGGAATGTCTGGGCCGTCATCAGGAGGCCGATTTGATTCTCATTGACACCGCAGGCCGGAGTCCTTGTGATCAGGTTGGCCACGATGAATTAGTGGCCATGACTCGTGGGTCTTTCAAGCTGGAGACGCATCTGGTGCTCGCGGCACCAGTGGCCGAATCGGTGCAAATGGAAGTGATTCGTCGGTATCAATCCGTCCCCATCCACAAAGTCATTGTGACGAAGCTTGATGAAATGTCCTCCTACGGTGGGTTGTATAACGTTTTGTCTCAGACCGGCCTTCCCGTGTCCTATCTCTCTTCGGGTCAACGCGTTCCGGAAGATCTGGAAGTGGCCACGTCCCAACGGCTGGTGGAATTGATCTGGGGAGAATCGCCGTCCTCACTTGTCCCCGTGTCTCCGACTTTGGCGGAGGTGGCGCACTAATGTCTGTCTTAACACCATCAACAGTCATGGGACGAGAAAAAGTAAGAATCAGACAGCTGGATCAAGCCAGTGGATTGCGCGCCGCGATGGATCCGGTTCAAGTGGAGCCATCATCTGTCCAAGTCATTGCCGTCAGTTCAGGAAAAGGTGGCGTAGGCAAAACGAATGTGGTGGCCAATTTAGCCGTAATCTCCGCACGTCTGGGACGGAACGTCTTGGTTATGGATGCCGATTTGGCACTGGGAAACATCGATATTCTGTTAGGGCTCACCCCTCAATACACCATTGAGGATGTGCTCTCCGGGAAGCGCCAGCTAAAGGATGTGCTGATCACCGGCCCAGAAGGGATTCAGATTTTGCCGGCCACGTCGGGAGGACAAGCCTTCACGCATTTGACGTATGAACAACAGCTCTTGCTTCAAACCGCCTTTCTCCAATTACCTCGCACTCCCGATCTTTTGATCATTGATTGTGCCGCAGGGATTTCGGCCAATGTGTTGTACTTTAGTTTGGTGGCACACGAAACCCTTGTCGTGGTGTCTCCCGATCCCACGTCGCTTACGGATGCCTATGCGCTCGTAAAAATCCTCTCCACCCGTTATCACTTGCGCACGTTCCGCCTGCTCGTGAATAAAACTAAAAATCTCCGAGAGGGCAAGGAAGTCTTTCGGAAGTTCAGCTTGGTGGCCGATCGGTTTTTAAGCATTTCTCTGGATTATATGGGCTGCATCCCAACAGATGACTATGTGACGATGGCCGTGGCGCAACAACGTGCCGTCTGCGATCTGTACCCTCGTGCTCCCGCCAGTCGCGCGTTTACCTCTTTAGGGCCAACGGTCAATGGTTGGAAAGCCGACCGTTCCTGGCAAGGGGGATTTCAATTATTTGGTCCCGCAGCTTTGGCAGCCACTCGACCTGTGGCGGAAGGATAACGCATGAAACGTGGTGCTGTAACAACGACGATCGAAAAGGAAGAAGTCACGCTCCCAACGAAACTCTCGTTGACGCAACAGGAACGTGAAAAAATGATTCAAGATTTTCTTCCTGTGATTAAATACATGGCTATGCGGATGGCCATGCGAATCTCAAGTGGACTCAATGTGGAAGATCTGATGAGTGCCGGAATGGTCGGCCTGCTTGATGCCTTAACCAAATTCGATCCCTCGCGGGAGATTAAATTTCGCACCTATGCCGAGTTTCGTATTCGCGGGGCCATGTTGGATGAAATTCGCGCCATGGATTGGGTTCCACGGTCTCTTCGAGAACGCATTGGGAAAATTCAGCATGCGGCCAATGAATGGACGAAACGGAAGGGCCGTCCACCATCGGAGGCCGAGTTAGCCGAATCGTTGGGCATGGAAACCCAAGAAGTCGATCAAACGTTGCTTCAGGCCAAAGGAGCGGTCGTCTTAAGTTTAGATGACATGGGCAGTAATGATGATGAGTCTCACCCGATCTTGGATGTCCTTGCTGATCGTGACCAACCGTCTCCGCTGGATTCGCTCGTGACTGAAGATGCTCGTCATGCGTTGGTCGACGCGATTGAGCGATTGCCTGAACGGCAACGATTAGTTCTCACTCTGTATTATTTCGAAGAACTGACCATGAAGGAAATTGGGGTGATTCTTCATGTGACGGAATCCCGCATTTGCCAACTGCATGCTCAATCCATGATTAAGCTCAAGGCTCTTCTGCATACACGCTTAAACCGGTAGATGGTTTCTTTCCCTTTCTAGGTACCTGGGCTTTTCTCTTGCTGCCAGGCCGGATTCGTTTGATGGCTCAAGGAGCAAAAGGCCCTCGGTACGATATTTGGCTCCGGCTCTCCCACTGTAGATTCTCCCGCCCTTCTCGAAATCTGGATGTGTCTATTTGAGTTTAGGAATGTCGGACCCGATAAACCTAGAAATCTCCATTTCCAGCAAAAAGGGCACTGAGTTAAAGGCAATGCAAAAGGTGAAAACGGATGAAATGGTTCATAAAAACTCGTCTATAGACGCACCACCCTACACGATTTTACTCGTGGATGATGAAAAAATTGTGAGGATGGTCGCCAAGCGACGGTTGGCTCAACTGAACCATCGTCTGCTGGAAGCGGAAAACGGGAAAGAAGCCCTGAAAATTCTGCATCGGGAACCCGTAGACCTGATCCTGTCTGATTGGATGATGCCAGAACTTGATGGGCCGGGACTCTGTGAAGCCGTCAAGGGGAATGAACGGTTCCGATCCATTCATTTTATTCTCATGACGGCCCTGGACCAGCCTGCCCAATTGGTAGAAGGCTTGAACCGTGGGGCAGATGACTTCTTGCCGAAATCAGCTTCGGAGCAGGAGATTATGGCGCGAGTGAGCGCGGGAATTCGCGCCAGACAGTTGATTTACGATCTCGCCGAATCGAACTCGTTGCTCTCGCAAAAACAGGAGCAGTTAGATGCCGAACTGCATTCGGCCGCAGAATTTGTCCGGTCTTTACTGCCTCCACCCGGTGAGGTGGTGACCGGTGTGCAATTGGAGTGGACGTTTCTGCCGTCATCACAATTAGGCGGAGACTTGTTCCAAGTGGCTCGGTGGGGAGATGACCATCTCGGTATCATGGTGTTGGATATGTCGGGCCATGGGACGGGACCGGCCTTGCGGGCTGTGTCGTTAGCTATGCTCTTTAAAGGAGACCATATCAAACAAACATTTCCTAACTATGATCCCGGGGAGATTGTGACCTTTCTGAATCGAGAAAACCCCATGACTGAGCAGGGAGACTATTTCACCATCTGGGTGGGCGTCTATCAACTCTCGACTCGTATTCTACGCTATGCCAGCGCGGGACATCCGGGTTCCATTCTCGTACGGACAGATTCTTCGTCCGGCGTCTTAGGAGCCCAAACGTGGCCTATAGGGTTTTCACCGGATGAGATCTATGGAACAAAAACCGTCCCCCTGAGTAAGGGGGATCGTCTGTATTTGTTTAGCGATGGGATTTATGAAGTGGAGAATGCTGAAGAAGAGTTGTGGGGGCGAAAGCGCCTTCAAAAGGGGTTGGAGGCTGTGGCCCAACAACCGATCGCGTTGGGGTTAGAGAGCATTATTCGTGATAGTCGTACGTGGCAAGGCAGGACGGTGTTTGGCGATGATGTGGCGTTAGTGGCCTTAGAGTTTCAGGGGTGATACGAGATGATGTGGGAACATTCGAGAAAAACTAAGGCGATCATTCTCCTGGACCAACTGGTCCACACGAGGTGTGCAGAGAAATCATGAGTCAAACACTGTCACGAATATTGTTAGTGGATGACGATGCCTCGAACATGGATGTTCTGGTCGAATGCCTCAAGGAGGCACCCTATGAGATTGTGCAGGCGACCGATGGAGGGCAGGCCTTGGAGTTATTACGGAATGATCCGCAGGGTTTTCACACTATGGTGTTAGATCGTCTGATGCCTGGATTAAGTGGGCTCGACGTAATGGCGCAATTAAAGGCTGAGGAGAAATTGCAATGGATGCCGGTCGTGATGCCAACGTCCGCGGCGGCCCCTCATGAAATATGCGAAGGCATGGAAGCCGGTGTGTTCTTCTACCTCACCAAACCCTTTCAGCGGCAAGTCTTATTACGGATTGTAGGTGCGGCGGTTCAGGAAGATCTGAAATGGAAGACGATCTCCAGACATCTCATCACCCAAACTCACTCCCTTGGATTTATGCAACATGGGCGGTTTCAGGTTAAGACGATGGAAGAAGCCTATGACCTTGCTCTGTTGCTGGCACAAGCCTGTCCTGACCCCAAAAGGGTGGCTTTTGGGCTGAATGAATTGATTACGAACGCTGTCGAACATGGCAACTTGGAAATTGCCTATGAAGGAAAAACGCTTCTTCAGGCGTCCGATACCTGGGGAGAGGAAATCCAACGGCGGCAACGGCTTCCCCAGAATGCCCACAAGCTCGTTGAAGTGCTATTTGAGCGGCTATCGGATCAGATTCGTGTCACGATTTCGGACCAAGGCCAGGGATTTGATTGGCGAGAATATGAGTATCTCAAGGAGGAGAGGCTGCTGGAGAGCCATGGGCGAGGCATTGCCATGGCAAAATCTTTAAGTTTCGACCATTTGGAATATCAGGGCGTCGGGAACCAGGTTTTGTGCGTCATTAACATCTCGTCATCATCCAATGGGCAGAATGCATCATAGCTTGTATAGATTCCAATGTGGATTTTATGAAAAAACGGTTGCTCCTTCCACTGGTCTGTTTGTCCCAACACGGCTAGGAAAATTTTTCCCCTATGGGTTTCCCTGGATTCCCCCTCGTAGTCCATTATCGTATTTAGGGGTAAAAGTACTGGGAACAAAAAATCCCGCGTGAGATTAAAGAATTCACTTAAACGAGTCGATGAAGATGTTCATTAGGCACAAAACTCAATACATGAGGCTCTTTACGGTTCGATGGCTTCAGTTGTTGCAGGAGCAATTCGCGCCACCTGCCCTTGACAACAGAGAAACCCATTGTGATTAAAAGGGGATGGCCATTCTTTTCATAAACGTTTCGGGATGAGGAACAAGTGAGAAAACCCATGGCTTCCAAGAAAAAAAAGGGAACAAAAGACAACACCATTATGGAACAGAATCAAGCTGAACACGGCAATTCGGTTGACCATATCTTAAAGCCGATAGGAGATCTCACCATTTTTGAGGCTGAGCAATTTCACGCCGATTTACTGATACTTCAAAAACAGGAAGGACCAGTGGAACTCGATTTGACTGCGGTGGATCGGATGGACTCATCTTGTGTGCAGCTCATCGTCGCGGCAACGCGATCGGGGCGCCTGACATTAACCGGATATTCGAGTCACATACGAGACCGTTTTGAGCAAATTGGGTTTGCGCAATTTCTGCCCGTCCCAGAAATGGCCTAAAGACAGCATCGTGGCCGAGAAAATTATTTTGTGACTTGAGCGAATGAGGTGAACGGTGAGTAATGAGTGGATCATAGGTTTAGGGTTGCTGGTGCTTGGTAGTGGTATTGGGTATTTCTTGGGGGTCAAAAGAATCCAAGGACACATTCAACAGTTAGAACAACAGCTTCAAGAGTCCGACCAGGCTCAGAAACGAATACAACAAAAGTGGAAAGAATTCTGTGGGTGCTTGGCTCCCGTGTTTCCCGTGTTTGTGAGCCAAATCAAGGCGGTGATTCAGGAAACCGAACGAGCGGCGGCCGGCCTCATTCAGCGGTTTCAAGCCATTTCTCAAAATGCCAGAGAACAAGCGGCTGAAACAGAAAGCATTTTAAATATGGGCGAGGGGCAAGGGGGGGAAGACGAATATACCGTCGAACGGGTTCTTCGTGATACGAAACAGACGATGGATATGTTCGTTCAACAAGTCACCCAGACCACGACCGTGACCGTCTCCACCGTCAACGTCATGGAAAAAGCTCTGGATACCACCTCCCGAATTTCAGAAGTGGTAGAGGAAGTCGAATTCATTGCCGATCAGACCAGATTATTAGCCTTAAATGCAGCCATTGAGGCCGCACGAGCAGGAGAACATGGACGAGGCTTTGCGGTGGTGGCGGATGAAGTCACCAAATTGGCGAATCGGTCAGGACAGGCCGCAGAACAAATCCGTGCGCTGGCGACGGCGGTGAAGGGTACGACCGAGTCGGCCATGGCCGAACTCCAAATATTATCTGGCATAGATTTGTCCCAAACATTGCAAGCGCAACAAACCATTATGGGCATGACCGAGATCATGGTTTCGAAAAATGAAGCCTTAAGAGAAAGTGTTGGGGAAAATTCTGGCCGAGCTAAACAACTTGGGGATGACATTGGGCAAATTGTGATGTCCATGCAATTCCAAGATATCACCAGACAAAAATTGGAACATGTGTACCACCCTTTAGAGAAAATTCATGCCCCTTTTCAAGCGGTGGTGGATGATATGGGTGAGACCGATTTTTTACCAGAGGTGATTGAGGAGCTTCGAAATATCGAACATACGTATACGATGGAAGCGGAACGGGTCACCATCGAAGCGGCTCATGCAGGTGAGGAAGTGGTCATGGTAGGGACGGGCTCTGATAATGGGGATGATATTACGTTATTTTAACTCCAAATAGGCCAAGGATGGCCTGGAGAAGTAGGCGAAGTCCAGAGTGCCTCCGTCAGAGCAAAATCTAAACAGATATTTAAAGAGAGGGATGCTATGGGGAAGACAGTCTTAGTGGTTGATGATTCGGTCTCCATGCGGCAAATGGTGAGTTTTACCCTCACGGGTGCAGGGTATGAAGTCGTGGAAGCCAGTGATGGACAGGAGGCAGTGGATAAACTCAATGGAGGAGCCAAGCCGAATCTCGTCATTACCGATTTGAATATGCCCAATATGGATGGCATCTCGCTCATTAAGGCAGTGCGGGGGATGGTGGCCCATAAGTTTACACCAATTTTGATGCTGACCACTGAGTCGGCAGACGAAAAAAAGAAAGAAGGACAAGGGGCTGGAGCTACTGGGTGGATAGTGAAACCGTTTAATCCAGAGCAAATGTTAGCCACCATCAAAAAAGTCCTTCCGGGATAAGGGAGGAACTATGGGTGTGGTCATGAAAAATTGGAAAGATAAAATTTTTTCACTTTTCACTCCGAACGTCGTGATCATGAATGAGGCAAAATATGGCTGTTGATCTTTCGCATTTTCAAGAATCGTTTTTCACCGAATCGGCCGAACATGTGGAAACGATTGAGTCAGGCCTTTTGGCATTAGAGCAACGACCGCAAGATTTAGATTTACTCAATCGCATCTTCCGAGCCGCACATTCCATTAAAGGCAATGCGGGCATGTTTAATTTTACGGCCATTGGAGGGTTGACCCATAAAATGGAGAATGTCTTAGACCTTCTCCGGAATGAAAAAATGCCGGTGACTCTGCACGTCATCGACGTCTTGTTACGAGCCCTGGATGGCTTGAAAAGTCTGTTGGAGGCAACCCAGGGCGGAAGCGAGGCCGATGAGGCCACGATTCAAGGACTTGAGCAGGAATTGCAGGCCTGTCAAGAAGGAGAGAACGAGAACGACGTATCTGCCACTAAGTCTAAGCCACCTGCAATGCCTGCACCTCCAGAAAAAACATGGCGTCTGATAAAAATTGATTGGGTGCCCTTGCCGGAACTGTTTCAACGGGGCCTGGATCCAGCGCAAATCTTTAACGAGTTGCATGAATTGGGCATGGTCAAAGCCTTACAGGTTCGAACCGAACAGATTCCGCCATTTGAAGCTATGGATCCAGAAAGATGTTATTTGAGTTGGGCGATAGAATTTGAAACAGATGTTCCCTTGAGCACAGTTGAAGCGGTATTTGATTTTGTGCGAGACGGAAGCGAACTGGTCATCACCGATTGTGCGCCAAAGCAGGCCGAACCACATAAACGGGTGGGGGATATTTTGGTTGAAGAAGGAGTGGTCACACCTGAACAAATTTCGGATGGTTTAGCCAAGCAAAAGCCGTTAGGAGAAATTCTCGTTGAAGACAAAAAAGTGACACCACAGCAAGTTGATCACGCTCTTCAAAAGCAAAAGCAGCTTAAAAAAGGGGAAGTGACCTCGATTCGAGTGGATACCGAGAAAATCGACAGACTCATTAATTTAGTCGGCGAGCTGGTTATTACGCAATCCATGCTCACGGATCTCGGCGAAAAATTCACCATCGACCAACTCCCCATTCTTCAAGAGCGGATTATTCAATTGGAGCGCAATACCCGAGAAATGCAAGAGCGAGTCATGTCGATTCGGATGATGCCCATTGGGTCGGCGTTTCAACGGTTCCCGCGATTGGTGCGTGACTTGGCGGGCAAAAGCGGGAAACAGATACAGCTGGTGATGTCTGGTGAGGAAACGGAACTGGATAAAACCTTGATCGAAGGCATTGGTGATCCGCTGACCCATTTGGTACGGAATTCGGCGGATCATGGGCTGGAAGGGCCGGAAGAACGCATGGCCAACGGCAAGTCCGAGCGTGGAACCATTCGTCTCCATGCCTATCATGATGGAGGCAATATTTGTATTGCGGTAGAGGACGATGGTCGAGGGCTCAATCGTGAAAAAATCGTGAGCAAAGCTATTGAACGGGGGATCATTGCCGATGGGGCCACGATGAGTGATGAAAACGTCTATCGATTAATCTTTCGTGCCGGTTTTTCGACGGCGGATCAAGTCACCGATGTGTCAGGCCGGGGTGTGGGGATGGATGTTGTCAAACGAAATATTGAAGCCCTCGGTGGGTCTGTGGGCATCGAAAGTTCCCCAGGGAAAGGGTTGAAGCTCACGCTCAAGTTGCCGCTGACGTTGGCCATTATCGATGGCATGACCGTTCGTGTTGGCGAAGATAATTACATTATCCCCTTACTAACTGTCACGGAGTCCATACGACCGAAGCCGACTGACCTTCAGCGTATCGCGAGTAAGGGGGAGGTCGTGAATTTGCGAGGAGAATGGGTACCCGTGGTTCGACTCTATGAGGTTTTCCAGACCACCCCGGATTATACCGACCCCACCCATGCCTTGCTGGTAATTGTGGAAGTCGAAGGCCATCGGGTGGCGGTCTTGGTCGATGAACTCACCGGTCAACAACAAGTCGTGATTAAAAGTTTGGAACAAAATTACCGAAAAATCGAAGCCATATCCGGCGCAACCATCTTAGGCGATGGGCAAGTGGCCCTGATTGTGGATGTGCCAGGATTGACAAAATTATCCCGCGTCGGCCGCACGGCGGCGGCATGAAGAGGACGTGAGGCGAGGAAGACGATGAGACGTTAGGCGTATAGCGAGGAAGAGGTGAGGCGTAAAAAATCAATCCCTTCGTCTTGCCCCTCACGCCTTACGCTTCACGCTTTACGAGGAAAAAGATGACAAGTATTGAATTATAACGATGGCGTTCACAACCAAGGAGCCTACCCATGTCCACGGCAACGATTGAACCGGTTGAACAACGAGAAATTCGGACCACCTATTCGAGCGATGACCACCAATTCCTGACCTTTAATCTGGGCGAAGAATTATATGGTGTGAATATTCTGAAGGTCCAGGAAATTAAAGGCTATACCACTGCCACCAAAATTCCCAATACCCCGGACTATCTCAAAGGCGTGTTGAATTTGCGGGGAACCATTGTACCCATCGTCGATTTACGGATGAAATTCGGTATGGGCCAGACAGAGCCCACGCCCTTCACGGTGGTGGTGGTAGTGAATGTACGTAATCGGATCATGGGGTTTCTGGTCGATGCCGTATCGGATGTGTTGGATCTCAATGCCAAAGATATTCAGCCGCCACCAGAATTGGGGAGCTCGGTCGATATTACCTTTGTGGCAGGAATTGGCAATGCCAATGACTGTCTCGTCACCCTATTGGATATTGATCGAGTGTTAACAGATGAGGAAGTGAAGACCGTAACGGATATTCCAACAGATATGGATAAGGTCGAGGCGTAGGGATCAATGTGAGAAGAGTTGTATGCCCAATAGAAATAGAAACAGAATGAGAAAGTTATCCACCAATTGCTCGTGAGGGACATGATGAACAATGTAGTGAACAAATTCTTAAGTTGGGGAATCGCGGCCAAACTGGTCACCCTGTTTGCCATATTCGGGCTGGTGCCGATGGCAGCCGTCGGCTATCTGGGGGCATCGGCTACCGGAGAAATGGAAGACGCGGCGGGGACGCGTCTCCAAGGGGTGGCCGAAAACATTGCCGACAAAATCGATCGAAGTCTCTTTGAACGATACGGGGACGTCCAAGCCTTTGCGAGTAATCGCATTGTGGGAGAAAGATATAATTGGTATTCGACAGAGAATAATGAGATTGCCAATGCGATGGATCAATACATAATCACCTCTGGACTTTACTATCTGACGATTTTTGTGGATACGGTCGGGGATGTCATAGCCGTGAATGCCAAAGATGCGCAAGGGGAGCCTCTGGACACCACAGCTTTGTATAAAAAGAAATATACCGATGCTCCGTGGTTTAAGGCCCTAAAGGCCGAAGAATTCACCACCACACAACCCTTTGCGGCGCCGGGGAATGATCGTGCTACCGGGACGTTTATTGAAGATATGCATGTGGATGAGGATGTAAAAGCGATATTTCCGGGTGATGATGGGTTAACTATCGGATTTTCTGCGCCGGTCTATGCGGATGGGGAGATAATTGGCTATTGGAGTAATCGTGCGAAGTTTTCGTTAATTGAAGAAATGGTCCAATCAGGCTATCAAGAACTCAAGGGCGCGGGATTTCCAAATGCCGAAATCACGGTGTTAGGCGATAAAGGACAGGTCTTTGTAGATTACGACCCTTCCGGGCAAGGCACGGAAGACATGAAGCATGATCTGGAAACGGTGTTGCTCACACTCAACCTGGCCGAAAAGAATGTGGGGGCAGCCCAGGAAGCTGTGGCTGGCAAGACCGGGAATGGCCTATTCGAACATGCCAGAAAGCGAATTATGCAACTGGCTGGCTATACCCATTTAAAAGGGGCGTTAGGATTTCAAGGCATGAATTGGTCGGTCCTGGTCCGGAGCCCGCAAGAGGAGGCCATGGCGGCGGCCATCAGCTTTAACCGGAATCTCATGATGACCGCGGTCGTCTGTGTTGGGTTAATTTTATTTGTGGGATTTTTGGTCGGCCGACGCGGAGCCCGCAGTATCATTCAAGTGAGTGAGGTGGCTCAGCGCGCCGCCGAAGGCGATCTCACGTCACGAGTGACGGTGACCACGAAAGATGAACTTGGCGTCTTGGGCCAAGCCATGAATACCATGTTGGATAATATTGCAAATGTGGTGGAAGAAGTACGGCAAGCAGCCGAAAATGTCTCCACCGGATCGGCAGAAATTACGCAGGGCAATGAGGATCTTTCGCAGCGGACCTCGGCGCAAGCGGGTGCGCTGGAAGAAACCAGTGCGTCGATGGAAGAGATGACCTCGACCATCAAACAAAATGCAGATAATGCTAAACAAGCCAATCAATTGGCGGTGACAGCGCGGGAAGTGGCCGAAAAGGGTGGAGCGGTGACGGATAATGCCGTCTTAGCGATGGATGAAATCAATAAGAGCAGTAAGAAGATTGCGGATATTATTAATGTGATTGATGAAATTGCCTTTCAAACCAACCTTTTGGCCTTGAATGCAGCCGTAGAAGCGGCCCGGGCCGGGGAACAGGGTAGGGGTTTTGCGGTGGTGGCGTCGGAAGTGCGGAATCTCGCCCAACGTTCGGCGATGGCGGCCAAGGAGATTAAGGCGCTCATTAATGAGTCGGTACAGAAAGTGGGCGATGGCAGTAACTTGGTGAATCAATCGGGGCAAACGCTTGCCGAAATCGTTAATTCGGTGAAGCGAGTGACGGATATCATTGCGGAAATCAGTGCGGCCTCGCAGGAACAAGCAGCGGGGATTGATCAGGTGAACAAAGCGGTTATACAAATGGATCAGGGCACGCAACAGAACGCAGCGTTGGTAGAACAGGCCACCTCGGCTTCACAATCCATGAAACAACAAGCGGCGGCGTTAATAGAGCAAGTCGCGTTTTTTAAAACAAATAATGAAGCGTTGGATCCGGGTTCTCGTGGCACGGTTGATTCTAAGGGTGCGACCATGCGTCGGCCGAATGTCGCCAAGCCCGTCAGCTCGCCCGCCAAGGCGTCGAGTCCGGTCAAGACGCCTGCCCCGCAACTGGTGGGCGTGGGAAGCAGTAACGGCCAAGAGCGGCGGAAAAGCGACGATGACTTTTTTGAAGAATTCTAAAGAACCGTAAAGTGTAAAGCGAAGAAGACGTGAGGGGTGAGGCGTAAGGCGAAGAATTCTTATTCGTCTCACGCCTTACGCTTTACGCCTCACGCTTTCTTTCATTTCCCTTCCCTTCCTGCCTTTTACTCCTCACTTTTTATCTCTTCCCGCCTCACGTTTCACGTCGTCTCACGCCTTCCGTCTTCCTTCTCTCCCATATTAACGTAAGGGCAAAACTGTGGAACATTTGAAGGTGTTGACTGTTCCGGGTCATGTCGGCTATTTTAGTGTTCCCCTACTTACTTGGAAAATTTCCTATCTATCATGTTTTCCCACACTCACCGCAGGGAGGCCTTTATGAGAAGATTGGCAACAATCTGTACGATGTTTGGAGTTTTTGTCATCGGGCTGATGTTGGTGTTACCAGTTGGCCAAGCGGCTGACGCGTCCAAAGATTTAGCCGTGAAGATGGTCTTGCTTACAGCCAAAGCGGCTCGGACTGTGTACGTTAAAGGGGTGATTGCGGATGCCAAAAAAGCCGGGGTGAAGCTCAGTGAAAATTGGGTCAAGGATGAACATGCTATTATGCTGCCGGCGCAATTTGTAAAAGAATTAGGTAAAAAAATCAAAAATTTTGAACTGGGTATAGTGGGCACCGATCCTTTGTATGCATCCAATTCCCCCAAAAGTGATGCGGAAAAGGCCTTGTTGGCGAAACTCGGGAGTGGCAAGGAAAAAGTGTTGGTAATTCAAGACGGTGGGAAGACTGTTGGGATGTCTGCAGACTTTGCGATCGTGCAGGGTTGTGCCGATTGCCACAACAAACATCCCAAGACGACTAGGACAGATTGGAAAAAAGGTGATTTCATGGGTGCCATTGTCGTCCGAATGCCGTAAGAGACTTTTTCTAATTCTGAAGGGTACTGAATAGCGTGGGCGGATTATACTCCGTCCACGCTATTTTTTTACGCATTTTCTTCCTTATTTTTCCCTCACTATAAAAAATCCTTTCTGACGAGTTAAATACGAGCCCTTTTGTGCCGATAAAGATGATATGAAAGAGTACAGCTCTCTCCTTTGCTTTGATGCCATGAGAGAGATGAGTGATGAATGGATTGGCGTCATGCCTCCACAATAGTATGGTGTTTCCCAGAAACACGGAAAATACTTTGTGGGGGATGGTGTTGATGGGGATTCCCTTAGCCTATGACATGGCCCTCCTTGGTCTTGGCGCAACCAAGTCGCATGATGTGGTCTCACACACAAAATGGGTGACGGTCTCCTGCACTCTCGTGATGAGGGGGTTGACGGCGTCTGCCCGCATGCCATTCATATGTGTGCGAGACTAATTTGATGGTTTCCGAGAAGCAGATTTGTTGATGTCTGTGCCGCTCCTTGTTGTCCATTCGAGTTGAGCCGTTGTCACGTTCTGTATAGGCGAACCTAACATGGTGACCGGACTCTGCAGGATTCGGAATGAAATTGAGATTGGCGCTAGGGGACAGGGTATGACCCGACATCCATTTCTTGATCGCATATTGCGGTGGAGCTTGGCGGGGCACTTGTTACCGCCTCTTTTGTGTATCTGAAGTTATTCTATTGGTTTCCTGTGCTCTCAGGGTTAGCCATGGTGATGTTGATAAAGCCTCTTGACCCACTGACTGGGAAGGATTCCGTCTCCAGTCGGAGGAGTCAGGCACGGTCGTGTTGATGGGTATTTCATGAGTGATAAGGAATAGCGAATGGCTCCAACGCTGACAGACAAAGAATTCGCACAATTTCAATCGCTGATTTACCAACAAGTGGGGATTAGTCTAGATGCCCCTAAAAAAACGTTGTTGGTTTCTCGGTTAGGTAAACGACTGAGAGAATTGGAGCTGACGTCGTATCAGGCTTATTACGATTGTATCAGTGGTGAGGGGGGAGAAGAGGAACTGACGCAACTCCTAGATCTCATCTCCACCAATAAGACAGATTTTTTTCGAGAACCCATTCACTTCGATTTTTTGCGTGAGCAGGTCATTCCTGAAGTTCAGGACACCAGAAAGCTTCGAGTCTGGTCATCGGCCTCTTCCTCGGGAGAAGAACCTTATACCATTGCCATGACATTATGTGATGCGATTCCGGCTAGGAATCAATGGGATATAAAAATTCTAGCTTCGGATATTTCCACGCGAGTGTTATCCAAGGCCGCTTCAGGAATTTACGAAGAGGAACGGGTGGGCCAGCTTCCTCAAGATCTTGTGCGTCGGCACTTTCTTCGTGGAAAAGAGGCGCAAGCTGGAAAATGGAAGATTCGCCCAAATCTTGCTCAGATGATTACTTTTCGTCGCATCAACCTCATGGATCCGAGCTTTCCCATTCGGACACCCTTAGACGTCATTTTTTGTCGAAACGTCATGATTTATTTCGATCGTCTGACACAGACGACGCTGATAGAAAAATTCTATCGATATCTTCGTCCGGGGGGGTATTTGTTTATCGGTCATTCGGAAAGCTTGCAGTGGATTGATCATCAATTTACCTATCTTCGACCAACCATCTATCAAAAACCAAAAGTGCAGGTATGAGTGACTCTTCTTTGATAATGGAATTTGGCCATATTCGGCGTATTGAAGATACCCGATTTCCTTATGAAGTGGCCGTCATCCTGCCTGGGGAATATTTTGTCAGCCAAGAACCCAAGGTGGTGTATACGGTATTGGGATCCTGCATTTCCGTATGTTTGCGAGATACACATATCAATGTTGGAGGGATGAACCACTTCATGTTGGCGGCCCCACCGTCGAGCGGCGAACAGGATAGTTGGGCAGACTCGGGACGGTATGGCAGCTTTGCGATGGAAATGTTGATCAATGGAATTTTAAAGCGTGGGGGAAAAAAGGAACACCTGGAAGCCAAGGTCTTTGGTGGAGGGAAAATTTATGACGGTTCGATGGATATCGGAGCGAAGAATGCCGCCTGGGCGTTGGACTATCTGGAACGGGAAGGGGTTCCTCTTATGAAAGCCAATGTGGGGGATGTCTGCCCACGCAAGGTGTATTTTTTTACTGATTCCGGAAAAGTGTTATTAAAAAAGCTCGATCGTGTTGTCGCAAAAACCATTGCAGAGGAAGAGGGTCAGTATCGAGCGAAACTGCAACAGGTTCCTGTCCAGTCCGAAGTGACCCTCTTTTAAGAAAGGAACGTGAAATGAGTCCTATTCGTGTGTTGGTCGTGGATGACTCCGCGCTCATTCGTGGAATGATGACCGAGATGCTCTCTCAGGATCCAGACATTGAAGTGGTGGGGACAGCCTCAGATCCATATATCGCGCGGGATAAAATCAAAACCTTGAATCCTGATGTGCTGACCTTAGATGTCGAGATGCCCAAGATGGACGGATTAACCTTTCTTCAAAAACTCATGGCAGGTCGCCCGATGCCGGTTGTCATGGTGAGTTCTCTCACGGAGCAGGGCGCGGCCACAACCATGCAGGCGTTGGAATCGGGAGCAGTGGATTTTGTCACCAAACCCTCGGTGGATATCAAGCATGGGTTGGAAGAGTTAGCCCATGAAATTGTCAGTAAAGTCAAAATAGCTTCCCAGGCTTCCGTCAAAAAACGAATACCGCCTGAGGATTGCGCGGAGCGGATCAAAGCCTTAGCTGCCCAGTCGGCCCTGATTAAAACGACAGATACCGTCATTGCGATTGGAGCATCTACAGGTGGAACGGAGGCGCTTCGCGAACTGCTTGAGGTTCTTCCGCCCAATACCCCCCCAATCCTCATGACGCAACATATGCCGGAGCGGTTCACCAAATCGTTTGCCGATCGTCTGAATGAATTATGTCAGATTGGTGTCAAGGAAGCACAAGAAGGGGACAGTCTGATTCCCGGACAAGCGTTATTGGCTCCGGGAAACTATCATATTGCACTTCGGCGGAGCGGGGCTCGGTATTACGTGACCTTGAATCAAGAACCGCTTGTCAATCGACACCGTCCTTCGGTCGATGTCATGTTTCACTCCGTGGCCCAACATGCCGGGTCCAATAGTCTTGGTGTGATCTTAACCGGAATGGGAAATGATGGAGCGGCAGGGATGTTGGCGATGAAGGAGTCTGGGGCCTTTAATTTTGCACAAGATGAAGCCTCCTGTGTGGTGTTTGGCATGCCCAAGGAGGCTATTAAGGCTGGAGGCGTGGACAAAGTTTTACCCCTTACTGAAATTCCCTCGGCACTTCTTGCCAACCTCAAAATGAGGTCTTCTCACTAAAGAACGGGGATAAATTTCCCGAAACATAATCAGGATAGGGATGATCCTAAACTCTCAGAATTTCTCTGGGTAAATTCTGTACCACTGAGCTTTTTGCCACAGTGAGCCACAGAGTGAATTTTTCCCTTTGTGAGAGGCTTAGTTCTGAAGAGAACCTAAAGAGTTGGGGTAGGGGCTCTGACGAATCGGGAAACCTTGATGTCTTTCAGCCACTACCCCCCTGCGAAAAGGCTATTTCGCCCACCTCCCTCCTTACAAAGGAGGGGAACTTGAGGACGACCAGCCATAACTTTTACCCATGCTCATGTCGGAAGAACCAACAACAGTAGGGTCATCAAGGGAAAAGAACTGAACGGAATCTCAAGGTCTACCCGACTGGGTGAGACTAAAGAACTTTTTTCTGTTTTCATTGGTCTGTAGAGAGATAACAGATGGTAGCCTTGGTCGTCGAAGATTCAAAAGCCATGCGGGTTATCCTGAGGCAAATTTTGGAATCCCTAGGTGCGACAGTTGAAGAGGCGGAAAATGGTAAAGAAGGCCTCGGAAAACTGCAAACCATGGAAACACCCCAAATTGTCCTGGTGGCTTGGAATATGCCAGAAATGAATGGACTCGACTTTATTCGAGCAGTTCGGGCCAATCCAGCTTATAGGAAACTCTCGTTAATGATGGTGACGGCTGAAACGGAGGCCTCACAAATGGGCAGGGCCTTAGCAGCCGGTGCGAATGAATATGTGATGAAGCCCTTTACTAAAGATGTGATCCAGGAAAAATTGAAGATTTTGGGAATTAAGTAATCTCTCGGTCCCACTACCTCAGTGCACAGAGGGGGTGGAGGCTATTTTCGTTGTCATAAAAGGAATGTTTGGCTATGTCCAAAATTCGAGTCCTCATTGTTGATGATTCGGTGGCGATTCGTGGGTTGCTCACCAAAATATTGTCAGAGGACCCTGGACTAGAAGTCGTGGGGTCTGCAGCAAACGGAAAAGTTGCGTTAGACAAAATAGGACAATGCTTACCCGATGTGGTGACGATGGATATTGAAATGCCCGAAATGGATGGGCTGACCGCGGTGAGTGAAATTCGCAAAATTCATGCTGATCTGCCTATTATCATGTGTAGTAACTTAAGCCAGCGAGCGGCCAGAGAGACATTGGAAGCTCTTTCCCGAGGAGCCAATGATTATGTCACCAAATCCGTGAAGATCGGTGGTCCTACCTTGGCCAGGCAGTGGGTTCACGACGAGTTGGTCGTAAAAATAAAAGCCTTCTGTCCGCAAAAACTTTCTGTGATAGGTTCTTCTGAGCAGCCCCCCGTCAGAGCGTCCGTCGCATCGATGACCACTCCTCATCCGACTGGAGTCACGCACCAGGGTGTAGAAATTGTGTCATTGGGGTATCAACGGGTGGCCCTCAGGCCCTTGGTGAGATTTTCGCACAGTTGCCGGCTACCTTTCCCGTTCCTATCGTGATCGTTCAGCATATGCCTCCGGTTTTTACCAAATGTTTTGCCGAACGATTATCGACTAAATCAGCTCTGTCCATTTACGAGGCACAAACTGGAGACGTGCTTTCCCCTGGTTCCGCCTGGATTGCCCCTGGTGATTTTCATATGACCCTTCGACGGAGAGGTTCGGATATCGAACTTATCATGAATCAACAATCACTAGAAAATTCCTGCCGTCCCGCTGTTGATGTGTTGTTTCGATCCGTGGCCGAGGTCTATGGCTCACGGGGCTTAGCCGTGATTCTTACGGGGATGGGGCATGATGGGCTTAAAGGATGTGAAATGATTCGAGCAAGGGGCGGGAGAGTGTTTGCACAAGATGAAGCGACCAGTGTGGTGTGGGGTATGCCAGGTGCAGTGGTGAATGCTGGTTTAGCCGAAAATGTTTTTCCCCTTTCGGAAATAGCCTTAGCCATGATCGTGGCCACATCCCTGGGGCGACCCATGAGGATGGCTTCCACGTGAGTCAAGAATTAATAGGAATTGTAATGAGTATCCAATCGTGGACTTAAGGCCCCAAGAATTAGCCTATATCCAACAATTAGTTCGTGAGCGGGCGGCGATTGTCTTGGAAGATGAGAAAGAATATCTCATTCATTCCCGTCTTGACCCTCTGGCAAAAGAATTAGGTTTTGCGTCCTTGGCCACGTTCATCGCCAAGTTGCGAGAGATTCCCTATGGAACGCTTCACCAACAAACCGTTGAGGCCATGACAACGAATGAGACAAGTTTTTTTCGAGATAGCCATCCCTTTGACGCCATACGGGAGACGGTGTTGCCTGACCTTTTCGCTCAAAAACGTATCATGAAAAATCTCAATATTTGGTGTGGAGCGAGTGCCAGTGGACAAGAACCCTATTCTTTGGTGTTACTCCTTCATGAAGATTTCCCAGAGGAGTTGAAGACATGGACGATTCGTATTTTCGCCACTGATTTTTCTTCGGCGATGGTGGCTCGATGTCAGGAAGGCAAATTCTCGCAGCTGGAGGTTAAGCGAGGACTTCCTGCCCCTCTCTTATTAAAGTATTTTCAAAAAAATGGGACGAAGTGGACCATCAATAAAGATATTCGAAAGATGATTGAATTTCGTGAGATGAATTTGGTGGGGACGTGGATTCCATTTCCCAGAATGGATCTGATTCTTTTGCGGAACGTCCTCATTTATTTTGGTGCGGATACCAAAAAAACTATTTTGGGAAAGATTCGTCATACCCTGAACCCTCAAGGGTATTTAGCTTTGGGAGGATCAGAGACCACGTTTAATCTCGATAACGGATTTGAGCGGGTGGGCATCAATGGGGTTTCCTTTTACCGCCTTTGCCAAGGATGGGAGGATTAAAATGCAATTTCTTGAGGAGGAAATATCAGAAATCGCCGAGGCAACGTGGCAGTTGATGGTTGGGGTTGAGGTTCGTCCTGGGACGAGAACCGCAACCATGGCGGAGCCGAACGAATTCGTCACAGGCTTGGTTGACATAACTGGAGCCTGGAATGGCGTCGTGTCCCTTCATGGGTCTGAACCCTTAGTTCGAGTCGCCGCCGCGGTGATCTTTGGGAAAGAGGAACGAACCGTGACAGGACAAGATAAATTGGATGCGATGTATGAATTGACCAATATTATGGGTGGCAATATCAAAGGGTTGCTCCCCGAACCCTGCCAATTGTCCCTTCCTCGAGTGGAAGAAGCAACCGTCGATTGCCCTGACGTGAGGGGAGCCGAGCGACTGAGCCATTTGGCCTTTAATTGCCAGGGGCAACCCATGTATTTGACGCTTTGGAAACGATAGCATTGGCAACTCTTTTAGGAAAGGTATGACATGTCTACTCTAGACAATGATCGAGAATTTACCCGGGTCAATGTGGCGATTTATGCGGAACTGCGTATCGAAGGAAATGTCGTTTTTCAAGGGGAAATAGAAAATGTGAGTTTCAATGGTCTTTTACTTCGGTGTGAAACCACCTTTCCCGAACAAACGCCTTGTCAGGTGTTTTTGCATTTAGATGGAGGCCAGGGCGGTCCGTCCATTGAGGCTAAGGGGTTGATTCGGCGATCGGAACCGCATCTGCTTGCCGTCGAATTCGTTGAGTTGATAGGTAGTGAGAGTGTGGGACATTTGCGAAACCTTTTGTTGTATAACAGTGGGACACAAGCCGATCAGGTTGAGGGAGAGTTTGAATCCCATGTGGGAATGCACCCCAAATCATAAGCCCCAGAAGCTTTTGAAGGGGATGGGACAGGCTGAGGCCCCCTCAATGAATCTGGCAATGGTTTCTTAACTCTTTTTGGTCGCTGACCGATAATGATAATGACGTGACGACAACTATGTTAGCAGGGAAAACTACTATTCCCTGTTTCGAATGAAAGGAGGCATACATGAATGTGACACAAGAAAAGGTCGAGGGGAATGTCCTTATTCACCTTGACGGACGATTTGATTTTGGTGCCAGAAAGGCCTTCAAGGAAAACATGGATCAAGCCATTGGGGAGGGAATGCCCATTATTTTAAATTTGGAGAAGGTCACCTTTGTGGATAGTTCCGCCTTGGGCCTATTGGTGATTTCTCATCAAAATCTAAAAAATAAAAAGATTCCGTTTTTCCTGGTCAATCCGCAAACCTATGTGAAACAGGTGCTGGATTTGGCCAATGTGGCAAAAATGATTCCCATTTATCCAACGTTTGCTGAGGTTCCTAAGGGTCAGCCCGTTTCCTCTGGTGCCTCAGCCTAATTAACCGTTCTTTCCCATGTTCGGGGTCGGTTATGAGGTAAGGGATTCATGGTCAATACCGCCCCTACTCCCCCAGGGATGGGGGAATGGTGTTCCTCCGTTTAGGAGGATTTCGACGAAGGGTGTTCCATGAATAGCCTCTCCCCTCGGACTTCTTCTTCCACCACCAAGCTCAAACGTATTTCCACCAGACAATTACGCCCCGGGATGTTTCTGGTTCGCATTCTGGATTCCTGGTGGAAATCCCCGTTCTTTTTACATCGTCGAATGCTGAAATCATCAGAAGAGGTTCAGCAACTCATGAGTTCTGGCATACAGGAAGTTGAAATAGATATCGCTCAGGGGCTTGACGTGTCTTCTGATTCCGAAACTGAATGGTCTGTGGAAAATCCGCAGGTCGAAGAAAAGATTGAGGCTTCCAGTCTTCATCATGATTCAGATAGTCAAGTGTCCAATGCCTTAGTTGCTCGTGCAGAATCTTCTGAAGAAGAACCCCAGGAAAGACTGGCCAAGTTATGTGAGGATGCAAGGGCGGCAGTGGAGGGAGCTTTTGAAGGGGTAAAAACCGGTCAACCAATTTCTTCTCCGGCGTTGTATACGACGGCACAGGATCTCGTTCAAAATGCTCTCGCACACCCTGTTCTCCTCGCTGAAATTATGCTTCTTGATAGCCTTCAACGGTTTGATCAAACCCTGTATGCCCATGTTGTCGACACTGCCGTCTACTCGATTCTTGTTGGTATGGAGTTAGGCTGGGAAGTGAAACACTTAGAAGATGTCGCGGTTGGGGCCTTATTACATGATGTGGGGTATATACGACTGCCGAAGAATATTGTCCAAGCCCAGTGGCGTGGCACACAGGTTGAGTTGCCAATCCTGCAGCAGCACGTGAGGATTGGGGCGGTGCTGCTTCAAAACAATAGGCAATTCCCTCCAGAAATTCTTCAAATGGTCAAGGAGCATCATCAATACCAAGATGGTTCGGGGTATTCTCAAGGGCTCTCAGGGGAATTGGTATCTATGCCTGGACAGCTATTAGGGTTAGTGGATTATTTTGATGAGTTAATAGCAGGGGGAGGGGATCCGGGTGGATTCTCTGCGGCGTTAGCCATCCGTCGAATATATCAAGAGGCGCAAAAAGGCAAATTCTCTACGAAAATTATTGAGGCCATGATTCGAATCTTAGGAGTGTTTCCCGTAGGAACGTTGGTCCAACTTTCCTCTGGAGAACAGGCAGTGGTGGTAAAGCAAAATCCAGAGGGTAGCGTTAAACCACACGTGAAGATTATTCGTGGGCCAAAAGGGGAGATGCTTGATGAGCCGTTGATGAAAACCTTAGCGCTGGAAAATGAAAATGATGTGAGTATAAAACAGATACTTTCTTCCACCGGTTCCAATATTAATCTTCGAGAATATTTCTAGCATCCGATGTGGTCAAATCCAGCTCTTTTACAAAGTCTCTGGGACGGATTGATGATCGGAGTCTGTCTGGTGGATCAGGCTGGCCAAGTGAAACAGATGAATTTGGCCGGTTCCCGACTGTTAGGTTGGGGAGCAGCCTGTCCCACTAACGTTTCTTGTCATGAATTATTAGAATGCCTGTCTCCCTCTGAGGACGGAACCACGGAGGTCTGTCCCTTGTCGGGCATACTTGCGAAAAAAAAGATGATGTGGATTCCGCGGACTCGCCTTCGATGTCGGCAGGGAACTTGGTGCTGGGTAGAGCTCAAGGGAATGGTGGTGGAGGATGAGAAAGAGCCAGGATTTGTTTTGCTGTTTCGCGATCTCAGCACGGAAATGAAACACGCTGAGGAATTCAGCCGACTGGCCTCGATTCCTGAAGAAAGCCCCTTCCCCATCATTGAAGTGGATGCGGCAGGACACCTCATTTATGCCAATCCTCCAATGGTGAGCTTAATGGAAGAGGCCCATATTCGTTCAGATGGGTATACCACGGCCCTTCCGGAGCAATTCCCTCACCTTGCGGCGCAGTGTTTATCCCATGGCCATTTTGAGCCCAATATCGAAGTGAGTGTTGGAGACCAACAGTATTCCTGGACCTTTTCTTCCCATCCAGAGTTGGGCTTACTTCGTGGATATGGAAGAGATATCACCGAGTCAAAAAGAGCAGCAGCTGATTTATCGGCTTTTGCCGACACATTGGAAACGAAAAACCAGGAATTAGATCAAGCGTTGATCAAAGCGGAAGCCGCCACTCGGGCGAAAGCGGCATTTCTGGCTACCATGAGTCATGAAATCAGGACCCCATTGAATGGGGTGATAGGGATGGCAGAATTATTGTTGAGTTCTTCACTGGATACCGAGCAACAGGAATGTACCGAATTAATCCGTACAGCCGGTGAAGCCTTGTTGACGATTATTGATGATATCTTAGATTTTTCGAAAGTCGAATCGGGGCATATGACTCTGGAAACGATTGGATTCACTCCCACGGAATTAGTGGAAGGGGTAGTCGATTTATTTTTTGAACGGGCCTATCAAAAAAAATTAGATATTGCCGCCTACGTGGATCCAGACGTGCCTCAGCAACTTTGGGGCGATCCACATCGGCTGCGCCAAATATTGAGGAATTTTATTTCTAATGCGTTGAAATTTACTGATGAGGGATCTGTATTACTTGAGGTTTCTCTGGTAAACCAGGAATGTTCCGGAGCAGGTGAATCATCCGATACGGTTGCAGATGCCTCGGCAAAGACCACAGATCGGGTCTTCCAGTGGGTTCGCTTTTCGGTCAAGGATACTGGCATTGGGATGTCCCATGAGGTTCAGGAGAGAATCTTTCAGGTTTTCACACAGGCTGATAGTTCCATGAGTCGAAAGTTTGGTGGATCCGGGTTAGGATTGGCGATTTGTAAACAATTGGCCGAACTCATGAATGGCAGAATAGGGGTGAAGAGTCAGCCAGGGGAATGTTCCACATTTTGGTGTGATATTCCATTCGGTGTTTCCCAACCGTTGGTCTCTCGACCAAGTGATAGATTGCCTCTGGGAGAAAAAGTCATCTTGGTTGCGTGCGCGCTGGAAGTTTCCGTGTGGGTGCTTTCTCAACTGTTGCAGGAAGCCGGTTTGCGTGGGGTGGGGGTAGACAACGTTCAGGTTGCAACATCCTTCCTTGAGAACAAACCAGATTCTTCTTTGGATGTGTTGGGAATTATTGTGGGAGGAGAGATCGTCAAAGATGACTGGCGGGAATGGCTTGGGTCGTTACGAGCCTCTCCACAATATTCCTGGCTTAAAATTTGGCGCTTAAAGCCATTTTGGTTTGGGAAAGATGCTGAGCAGAATTCCCTGGACGTTGATGGCACTATTACCATGCCCATCCACCGTCAACAGTTATATGACTGTGTGTTGGGCGGGCCAGGCCTGGCAGACAGACGGGAATGCTCCACGGCCAAGGAGGATCACTCAGTTCCATATGGACAAAGGGATCATGTGGAAAAACCTGCAGATTTGGCCATAGTGATCGAAGGCCCTTCAGTGTTGATTGTCGAGGATAACCCTGTGAACCAAAAAGTTGCCTCTGGGTTTTTCACCAAACTTGGGTGCCAAGTTCTTGTCGTCGAATCAGGCAAGGACGCGTTGAATATGATTCAGAAAAGAGCGGTTGATCTCATTATCATGGATTGGGAATTGCCTGAAATGGATGGATTAGAAGCCACTCGGGCGATTCGAGAATTGGAGAATTCTGGAAAGTTTGAGCGGAAGCCTTCGTTTTGGGGGAGGCAACAGGGTCTGGGCATGCCTCCAACCTCACACATTCCTATTGTTGGCATGACCGCCCATGTACTTCCTGAGCATAACCAACAATGTTTGATGAGTGGCATGGATGATTGCCTTGCCAAACCTGTTCACTTTCGGGACATCGTGGAGGTGCTCCAACGATGGGTAGGCTTTATTCCACGTGTGCATGCTACACCATTAGTATCAGGAATCGAGGCCACGGATGGCTGTGAGTCCCATGTCTGGGTGGGGATGGGCACCGAAGATGGCGATCGAGGGAAAAGACAAACTCACCATTTGCCTAATCATGAGCCATATGATTTGTCAGTGGCCTTGCATGCGATGGAAGGGGACCAGTCATTGTTGTGTTCGCTCTTCAAAATTTTCCTCAATACCGCACCAGGTCTCATTTGTTCGATGCAAGAATCGATGGCGACGCAAGATCGTGATCGGCTTGAACGGGCGGCACATCAATTGAAAGGTGCCTTAGCGGCCGTACATGCTGTGTCCCAAGCTGCAATGGCTGAACGACTTGAACGTGAAGCCCCTACTCTGTCGTTTACGAATCTTTCTCATTCTGTGGAAGATATGGAGAAAAACGTGCATGGCTTGAACAAATTATTTCAAAGCCTGGTTCTGTCTTGGGAAGGGAGGGCCAATCCACTCAGTCTCCATGTCCCCTCTCCTGAAGGTTCATGATCGGAACGTTGTTACCGGATTTTCTTGGATGATGGAGATAAAAAACCAATGATCTGCGGAAAAGTCTCAAGTTTCCAACCTATCAGTCCGATACCACTAGCATTAATGGCCAAACTCAAACAAGGGTGTACCAATGAAAGATTTATTGACCTTAAGTGAAGTATCGACTTTTTTGAAAGTTCCAAAGTCGACGATTTACAAATTAGCAAGAGAACGCCGATTGCCTGGCCATAAGGTTGGGAAACATTGGCGGTTTGTTCGTGAAGAAATTGAAACGTGGGTTCAAAATGCTGGTGGTGGTGAAGTCGTGGGGGCGGCCGTTCCGGGAAACGGGAGCCACGACCGGTTTAGTTTGAATTAAGTCGCTATTCTCGCATGGATGTCCCGCACTCAATTGGTAATAGGACGTGGGCTTAGAATCCCAAGAAGCACGGATCGGCGGCTCCGGTTCTGAGCGCAAGAGGCCTCAGAATGGGTAGCCCACATACGTGCAAGGCCAGAAAAGGCTTAAGCCGGTTCAGGGTGCTGAACGTTCTCTCCCCTTTTTTATCTTAGAACATATTGGATTCTGTTGGTTGTGTTCCCCCCCTTCAACCCCTCTCTCCATCACTTCGTTTGCTGATTCGCAGACTACCAAGAACATCGCTGAGGACCAGGGGAGTCAGTCCTGAGGAACGTGTCTTTTGGAATGTCTGAAAAAGTTTGACTATCGACCACACCCATTGTTCCGTGGACTGGATGTGAGACATTTGGTTTGCCCCAGGCGCAAGCTCCTCCAAGGGATTGGGGAGGGAGACAATTCGGTTTTTCAGAGGGTGCGCACGGCATCTAGGTTTCGAGATTTACACTACCACGGGCATCAGTCACTGGGTCACTGCCGATAGGCTGTCAATCGAATTCCAATCTTGAGAATAGGGGCAGCATGCTATGTATCCTTTTTGGGGGATTCGTGACATGGAGGAGATCGCATTCGTAGGAAATGGACATAACAGGTGTTTGAGGTCTTGGGTAGGTGATTGGGACTTCGTGAAAAAACCATGAAAAAAGCTACTAAAGCCAAGAGATAGGGACGGCAGGCCATTCCTCGGCGTGTGGTGGCCAGAGGTCATTCCCCGAAAAAATAGGCACTTTCTTGCGGTTTTCTCACAATAAAAAAAAGAATGGGTGAGGTGTAAAAAAACACTTAGAGAGTTATGCGAAGAACAAAACTTTTTAAAAGGATATCTCAAGAATGAGGGTAAATTGACCGAATTTCCATTATATCGCAGGTGTGGATAAAAATATAGACAGAATGCCGCCAAGATTACCCTATTGTACAATTTTGGTGCCTTAAATCGCATGGTTTCTCACGTCTTAATGGTAAGGAGTACGGCATGATTGATACGAGCCTTAAAGTATTGGTGGTGGACGATATGTCTACTATGCGACGAATTGTCAAGAACGTCTTAAAGCAAATTGGTTTTTCCGACATGGTCGAGGCTGAAAACGGGCAAGATGCGTTGAACAAACTCAAGACTGATGGAGGGTTTGGTTTGGTGGTGTCAGATTGGAATATGCCCGTGATGCAAGGGATCGACTTTCTTCGGGCGATTCGTGCCGACCCCGATCTGAAAACCCTTCCCTTTCTGATGGTTACGGCAGAGGCCCAAAAAGAAAACATTATTGAAGCGGTCCAAGCGGGGGTGAGTAATTATGTCGTAAAGCCCTTTACCGCGGAAGCCTTACAAGAGAAATTAGAAAAAATCTTTGCCAAGCATCAGGCGGTAAAGGCGTAACCCATTTTGTACACCGCATTTGATTGATAAAGGAGAAGCCTATGTTGGTGGATCGTGGATATGAAACGAATGATGCTGAGGATACCGTACAGGATGAGAGTTCGATTAATACTGAATTAGCTGAATTAAGTAAATATGTAGAAGTGATTACCAGCACCATTCGCGAAATGGAATCGCCGGTGAACTCAACTTCAGATCAACTTCCTCAGGCTACCGCGCACTTGAGTGATCTGGCCACAATGACCGAAGAAGGCGCACACAAAGTTCTGACGTTAACCGAAGAAATTGAAAAGAACCGCGGGATGCTTCGGTCTGGATTAGACCAATTGCGAGGGAATGTGGGGGGAGACCAGGCAAAGGACATTGATGCGTTGCTGGAGTTAGTCAAAGCGGATGAAGAGCGTCTCCTGAATATCCATGTCGCCCTGTCGTTTCAAGATCTTGTGGCCCAACGGGTCGGGAAGCTTGTCACGATTCTGAACGAAGTTCAGCACAAGTTGTTAAAGCTGGTCGTCGTCTTTGGCATTAAACAGAAAAAGGATGGGGGCGCTGCCAAAGACGAGGGTCGAGGTTATGAAATGCTTCGGCAACTAGAATCAACTAAAACGACAGCTCTGGAACAAGACCTCGTTGATGATATTTTGTCTGAATACGGGTTTTCGTAATCAAGTCTTCTCGTCAGGATATAAAGAGGATGATCTTGCAATGGATGGAGCAGATAGGGCGTAGATGAAGGTGATCAATGAACGATGAAATGAAAGAAATACTCAACGACTTTCTCGCGGAAAGTACGGAAATGTTGGAGGCGCTTGACCAAGATTTTGTGAAACTCGAAGCCGACCCCTCTAATACGGAGTTATTAAACGAGATATTCCGGTGTATGCATAGCATGAAGGGTTCGGCAGGGTTTTTAGGTTTTACCCAGTTGGTGGAAGTGGCGCATCAGGGGGAGAGTTTATTAAATAAATTACGGCAAGGGGAGATCGGGGTGTCTCCGTTTATCATCGACATCATTCTTGAAGCTGTCGATACTGTCAAGCTGTTGCAGACGGATATTCGGGAAACAGGCGAAGATACGCATGTCGAAACCGCGTTAATCATAAATAAATTGACGCTTACTATGGACAGTGCCGAGGATTTGAAAGACGCAGTGCCGGTAGCGGCTCCTGTGAGGCCACAACCGATGCCTACTCCTGAAGTTTCTTCTGAAGAGAGTGCCGCTCCGGTAGAGGCGACTTCAGTATCTGAAAATCCTTCCGTGGTTCCTGAGGAATCAGGGGTGAGCCAGGATAGCTCTCCCTCTCCCGTGGAAACTCCCGCTGCGATGGATCAACCTCCAGCCCTTTCCGAGATGTTATCAAAAATGCAAGAGGTCGCTTCTCGAACCGTTCAAGCCGCCTCTAAAGGGACGGCGAAACCCTCAGGAGGGAAAGAAGAAGATCAAACGGTTCGAGTAGAAACGAGACGGTTGGATCATGTCATGAATCTCGTTGGTGAGTTGGTTTTGGCACGGAACCGACTCATTAAACTTGGAGGCGGACTTGAAGATCAATATGAAATGAATGCCATCGTTCGGGAATTAGGGGTCGCACTGGCTCAGCTCAACCTTGTGACCTCGGATTTACAGCTGGCGGTCATGAAGACTCGGATGGTGCCTATCCGAAAAGTCTTTTCTCGCTTTCCCCGGTTGGTCCGTGATTTAGCCAATAAAACAGGCAAGCAAGTACGGTTGGAATTGACGGGTGAGGAGACAGAAGTTGATAAGTCCGTGGCTGATGAACTCAGTGATCCGTTGGTGCACTTGGTCCGCAATTCTATGGATCATGGTTTGGAACCACCCGAAGAACGAAAAGCACAAGGAAAAACGGGAGAGGGGTTGGTTCGATTGTCGGCCTTTCAGGAAGGCAATAGTATTGTGATTCGTATTGAGGATGACGGTCGAGGATTACAAGTCGAAAAAATTGCTCAGAAGGCTCTGGAAAAGGGATTGATGACCCAAGGGGATCTGAGCACCATGAATCCCCGGGATATTATGAACTTAATTTTCCTCCCTGGATTCAGTACCGCGGACACGGTCAGTGATTTATCTGGCCGTGGTGTAGGGATGGATGTCGTTCGAACCAATATTAGTCGAATGAATGGGAATTTGGAGTTGAATTCGGATCCGGGACAGGGGAGTTGTATTACGATCAAGCTTCCCTTAACCGTGGCGATTATTCAAGCTCTGATGGTGGAAGTGGAATGCGCAATCTTTGCCATTCCCTTGGCCTCGGTGATTGAAGCGGTCAAAGTGACGAAAGAGGATATCAAAAGTGTCAATGGGCAAGCGGTCCTTAATCTGCGTGAGCGGATTTTGCCTCTTTTAGATTTGGGCAAAACCTTTGAAATTCCAAATACCACCGCGGGGAACGAATGTTATGTGGTGGTGGTGGCTGTTGGGGAGAAACGGTTTGGACTGGTCGTGGATCGATTGCGCGCACAAGAAGAAGTGGTGATTAAGGCCTTGGGAGAATTTCTTGCGAATGTGAAAGGTGTAGCAGGTGCGACGATTACGGGGGACGGAAAAGTCGTCTTAATCTTGGATATGGCCGATTTGGTCAAGAATATGAGGGGCACCACCTTTTCCTCTATGCGATGAGGTGGCCAAGCCGATCTGCTTCGTGTGGTGAAGTTGGAACTATCGTGAAGAAGACGTCGCGTGCACACAACATACCTGGAAACAAAGAGAAGATACAAAAATCGAGGAGAAAGTAATGTCGAAATGGATCGCCGAGATTGATCAACGGACCGGCTTAGCTGGTGCCAATAAAATGGAACTGTTGATGTTCCATTTAGGAACAGAAGAGATCTATGGCATTAATGTCTTTAAAATTCGTGAAGTGATGAAATTACCTCCCGTGACCAAGCTCCCTGATTCCGATCCTCGCGTTTTGGGGCTGGTGAATCTCCGGGGGGAGAACGTGGCGTTGGTCGATTTAAAACAAGCCATAGGATTAGGGCCCTTGGAGTCAGATGGGCCGAAACTTATCATTGCCGAATACAACGACAATAAACAAGGGTTTCTTGTTGGTGGTGTGGATCGGATCATTCGGATATCTTGGGAACGAATTCAGGTTCCCCCTCCCATTGTTCACGCTAGTCGGCAAGGGTCGGTCACGGCTGTCACCAAACTCGAAGATGGCAAGATGGTCCTCATTTTAGATGTGGAAAAAGTCTTGGCTGAACTGTATCCACGGGCTGAGGAGGAAGGATACATCGGCATTGAAATCGTTAAGGAATTAGCCGGAAAGCGAGTGCTCGTGGCGGATGATTCGATTGTTGCAAGAAAACAAATTACGAAAACATTGGAACGATTAGGAATGAAATGGGAAGAAACACAAACGGGAAAAGAAGCACTCACTCGTTTACGACATTATGCTGACCTAGCCGAAATGGCAGAACGATCCATTTTTGATTTTTTTGTTGGAGTGATTACGGACATTGAGATGCCGGAGATGGATGGATTTTCGCTTACCAAACATATTCGTGGGGATCCACGATTGCAAGCCCTTCCCATCTTGATGCATTCCTCGTTGTCAGGACAATGTAATGTGGAAAAAGGAAAATCGTTGGGTGTGACAGATTATGTCACGAAATTCCAACCCGCGGAGCTTCGGGATAAATTGATTCAACATTTTGTTCGATCGAAAGGTGAACCAGTCTTGGGATGATGGTTAATAGGGATAGTCATAGAGTCTCTTGGGGCTGTGCTGAATGAAATAGGGCAACTAAAACAAAAGGATAGTCATAATGA
>JAZFZJ010000258.1:0-4241 GCA_036443915.1 Nitrospirales bacterium | reverse complement strand
ATCATAAATTAGCCAAAGGGAAGGTCATTTGGGAAAGAAGTGTGGAGTCATTGCCTCTAGTATAGCCCAACTCCACGGCTCCAAGGATGAGGATAAAATTCTTTATAAAACATGAAATAAATTTTTTTGACATCCATTCTTCCTAATTTAATAACCATATCATGTTCATCAATTTTCAATCTTCTCATATAAGACAATGGTAACATAGAAAGGAAAAAATAAAAGGGTTCAAACCGTTCTTTTCCTGACGTTGCTTCAGATGTGGAATTGGACGGCACACTAACAGATGACAAATTTCCCGAAATCACACATGTCAATTTGGGGGGTTCTATGAAGAGGCCCTTGCTCGTGTGACTGGCCCAGCTGACTACCCATTTACATAGATATCAAGTAGTTTTGGATAAGCCCAACGTGTGGCTCTTCTTGCACGGGATGCGTATCAGCATAGGTTCCCAGGTATTCGTCTCTCTTGAATGGTTGAGAGGTGGATTGTTCCCACGTTTCAATTTCGCTCTCATCCACATACACCGCGTCCGCCTGTTGATCAATCCAGGCAGTAAATTTATGAAGAACTTCTTGGTTGTTGTACTCACTGATTCCCGAATCCAATCGGTAATCCCAACCATGCAAGCCGCAAATTAAATTTTGCCCTTCCACCGATCCATCGGCCATCAAGGCTCCTCTATGCAAACAGCGCCCATAGAATACGGACACCGCTTCATCGTACCGCACCACCACCAGATCCACATTTCCCACCAAGCCATAGGCGGGCATTCGATCTTCAAGCCCACTCCAGGTGGCCACTTTGACTTTGTTCGCTGTTTCTTCTCCGTATTCTGCCATGAATCACTCCTTCAACCCATAATGCCGCACGGTTACAAAAATAAACCTGTAATTATTTAGAACCGAATATGTGAATCTTATCCATGATAAAAATCTTCACGGATAATCTTTCCATCTTCCCAGGTTTGAACGGCAACCTGCTCCATAAGTACGCGATTGCCACCTTTGAACGTAATGTCAAATGACCATTCGACCGCCGCGTAGCCTCCCTCAACAATAATGCGTCCAACGTGAGCCCCATGAATTTCTTGGACGTTCTCTAGAAATTTCAATTCATATTCTCGATTCGCCCCTTTTCCCACCCGTTCATCTTTTCGATTTTCACTCATCACCACATCATCAGCATAATAGGTATCAAACGTCTCCAAAACTTTCCCCTTTAAAATACCATCAATCACTGCTTGAACATGTTGCTTGATGCTCATGATATCGTCTCCTTTCGAATGACAACATTACGATCTTGCGAATCCGCCGTGTGTCTCAATGTAACTCACTCCGCCCATGTGGACCTGTCAAATCGTGTTCGGGGCCCAGTGGAACGATCCGACTGGGATTAATGTCATCATGCGTGATGTAATAATGTCGTTTGATATGATCAAAATTTACGGTTTCCGCTATTCCTGGATGTTGGTACAAATCTTGGAGATATCCATAAAGATGCGGATAATCGATAATACGCCGAATGTTGCATTTGAAATGCCCATGGTAAACTGCATCAAACCGAATAAGGGTGACGAATAGGCGCCAATCCGTTTCCACCATCTGTGGGCCTAATACATACCGCCGGGAGGCCAGACGCCTATCGAGTTCGTCGAGAGCCTGAAACAGGCTTCGGACCGCTTGCTCATAAGCTGTTTGGGAAGTGGCAAACCCAGCACGATAGACCCCATTATTGACGTGCTCGTACACAAAGGCATTCAGGTGGTCGATTTCTTTTCGAAGGTGACTTGGATAGAGGTCTACATCACTGTCAGTGAAGCCATGAAAGGCACCATTGAACATCCGCATGATGTCATCATCGGAATTACTCACAATACAGCGTGTTTCAGAATCCCATAGCACCGGAACCGTGACCCGTAAGGAGTAGTGTGGGTCAGTCGCCCTATAGGCTTCACTGAGAAATTGAAACCCATTGATGGGATCCGCGGTATGTCGCGATCCTTCTTGGAATGCCCATCCCCGTTCATCTCGAATAGGATCAACAACCGTCATCCCAATGATATCCTCAAGTTTTTTAAGCTGACGAACAATGATGGTTCGATGAGCCCACGGACAGGCCAAGGACACATATAAATGATACCGCCCGCTTGCCGCGGGAAATCTGGAACTCCCGTCTTCCGTAACCCAATTCCGAAACTGATCGTCTTGCCGATCATATTCCCCCTCCTCCGTGTGTTCATTCGGAAATTGTGCAGAGACTGTCATACCCTTTCCCCCGACCAAATGAAGGTGCCTTGCCGCAAATCCAAAAGGGCTTGTTCGATCTCTTCTGGGGTATTCATCACGAAGGGGCCATATCGTGCAATCGGTTCGTTCAAGGGTTTGGCGGAAATAAGGAGCAAGCGAGCCGACGCCTCTTCGGTCTGGACCTGAATATAATCCCCCTCCTCCCACACAATCAGTCGAGGGCCAGTAATTGTTTCTCGAGTTCCACGGTCATCACCAACAACGGTGACCATCCCCTCAAAGACATAGGCAAAAGCCGTGTGCCCACGAGGGATTGCCTGTGTGAACGACCCATATGCTGGCAAAGAAACGTCAAGATACGTCGGATCAGCGGCGATTCCAGTCACAGGTCCATCCATTCCATCGACACTCCCCGCAATCATACGAATTCTTGTCCCATCCTTGGATAGCACTTCGGGGATGTCTCCCGCCGAAATATCCTGATACCGGGGTTGGGTCATTTTCAGTTTGGCAGGAAGATTGACCCAGAGCTGAAATCCCGCGTTGCCTTCTGGGTGAACTTGTGGCATTTCCTCATGCATAATACCGCCACCGGCCGTCATCCATTGCACATCACCAGGACCAATACTCCCAGCATTGCCTAATGTATCCCGGTGTTGAACCTCCCCGGTCAGCATATACGTCACCGTCTCGATTCCACGGTGTGGATGCATGGGGAAACCCGCTTGGTAATCTTCTGGGTTGGGTGACCCAAAATGGTCAAACAACAGGAAGGGATCAAGATAATTCAAGGCTTCGCCTCCAATACTTCTCTTCAGCCGAACTCCAGCACCCTCGACGACCAGCTTGGGTTCAATAATGTTTTTTATTCGCCTCAGTTGCATATCCATGATGTTCCCCTTTCAGGTAAACGAAATGCCTGTGTCCTGGATCTCTCGATAGGGCAAGAGCCACACCAGCGATTCATCGTGAAGATCGACCACTTGAATACGATTTCCCCACGGATCTCGAAAGTCACATCCAAGTTCGGATTCGACCTGAAGCTCATACTTGGTTGTGATTTTTTCCCGTACCTGTCGTACTTGTTCCGCATCACGGACCATGATCCCAAAATGTTTCATGCGGTCCGGATTGAGATGGTCGACCTCGAAGATCGCCAGAAATTGGTGCTCTCCCAACTTGCACCAGGCAGCTCCTTCTCCACCCCGAAGCATTTCAAGATTAAATACGTCTGAATAAAATTCCACCGCCTTTTGCGCATTGTCCACTTCTATTACTACATGATTGACTCCATACACTTGTACCGCCATGATGGTTATACCTTTCTCCCTTTTTTAAATCTCTCTTTTTCAAAAACTCCTGTTTCCGGGTTCGCTTGCTTCGAATATGTCATATCTCAGATCCTTGAATCAGTTACTCATGATATTTTCTCTAGCTTCAATGCTTTAATTGGCGATAAGACCATCGTGGGATTTTCTTGCCAATTGACTTCGGAATTATCAACATACACCTCCACTTCATTCCCATCAGGATCTCTCACATACAGGCTTTGACTCACGGTGTGATCGCTCATGCCATCAATGGCAATCCCAGCATGTTCCAATTCTCCTTTGGCCCGTCGAAGTTCCTCAAGACTGTCGCCTACTTTAATCCCAATATGATACAGGCCTCGCCTTCTCCCACTGAGTGGCGCTGGGGCATCTCCTACCTCAATAAGAAGCAGCTCATGATGCGTTCGGCCAGAAGTTAGCGCAACGGCCTTCCCTTCAAAAATCCTTCCACTTTCCTGGAATCCAATAAGATCTCGATAGAAACCCAATGAGGACTCCAGGTCTCTCACATAGAACACGACATGCCCAAGGTGATGTGCCTTCATGTGATTGTACTCTTCCCTTTCTTGGCCCCGGATGAAATGTTCATGTTTTTCCGTTTGGGCTTTCCGCTTCCATATGGTTGTTTTTCAAAAATTCTCATCCCACCAAGGGTTTTTC
>JAZFZJ010000257.1:0-2052 GCA_036443915.1 Nitrospirales bacterium | reverse complement strand
AGGTGTTTTGGATGTGGACCAGAATTCGGTATGGGCTTGACCAGAGATCAACTGGTGTCTGGCCGTTGAGGCTAAGGTAGAAGTCATTGAGGTGCTGCCATACTTCGCTGGAAAGTTGATCTTGAATCCCTCGGGCATTTGCCCTTGCCCCCTGAACAAGGCTTGCCAGGGAGTTGGGATTTTGGGAATTGAGAGTCAAGAACTCCAGAACGGTGGGGGTGTTGAGGGGACCATGTAATTCTTGGTAAAGAGGAAATTCACCATTTCCTTCTAAATACTGTTGCCAAGTGACCGCTTGTTCATCCCAATTCGCAATTTCCATAATGAGGTGGTAGTGAACGTTGGCAAACCGGGCGGTGTATTCCGCCCGTTCTATATAGCGACCAATCCAAAAAAACGATTCTGCCGTCCGGCTCAGCATCCTTACCCTTCTCCGTACAAGACCCAAGTGTCTTTGCTTCCCCCACCCTGGGACGAGTTTACCACCAAAGAATCCTCCTGAAGAGCCACCCTTGTTAGGCCCCCGAGGGACATGGTGATGTCCTGGCCCCAAAGGACAAAAGGCCGGAGATCAATGTGGCGTCCTGCCAGCTTCTGAGTCCCTCCTGATTGAGGAACCACGCATGGGTGACGAGAGATGGACACGACGGGTTGGGCGATATACTCCCGGGGGTTAGCATGGATTTTGGTTTGAAACTCCTTTTGTTGGGCTTGTGTTGATTCGGGTCCCATTAACATCCCATATCCACCCGATTCATTGACCGCCTTCACGACGAGGGAATGAAGATTCTCCAGGACATACTGTCGGTCATCTTGGTTCATGCACAAATACGTGGGTACATTGGGGAGGATCGGCTTCTCAGATAGGTAGAACTCGATCATTTTCGGAACAAAAGCATAAATAGCTTTGTCGTCGGCGATACCGGTTCCGATGCCATTCGCCAAGGCCACATGGCCGGCGCGGTACGCACGGATGAGACCCGGTACACCCAGAGTCGAGTCGCTTCGAAATACTTCTGGGTCCAAAAAGGCGTCATCCACTCGACGATATATGACATCGATTTGCTGTAGGCCCTGGGTGGTTTTCATGAACACTCGGTCGGATTCCACTACGAGGTCACGTCCTTCCACCAATTGAATCCCCATTTGGAGCGAGAGGAAACAATGTTCAAAATACGCTGAATTATAGACCCCAGGCGTTAAGAGGACGACCGTAGGGTTCTCACGGGATTCGGGCGCAAGAAACTGGAGGTTTTCGGATAATTGGGTTGGATAATGATCAACCGGCCTCACCCGCATCTCCGAAAAAAGATGAGGGAATAATTGTTTCATCACTATTCGGTTTTCCAGGACATAGGAAATGCCTGAGGGAGTCCGAAGGTTATCCTCAAGGACCAGGTAGGTACCGTCCCGATCACGGACGAGGTCAATGCCGGCGATATGGATGTAGATGTCCTTGGGTGGGCGGAAGCCAATTAACCCACGTTGGAATTGGTTGGAACTTTCAATCAGCTCGCGAGGGATTACCTGTTCATGGAGGATACGTTGATCTCCATAAATATCGAGCAGAAATTGGTTGAGTGCCCGAACCCGCTGGCGCAACCCTTGTTCGAGATGATGCCACTCGCTGTTTGGAATGATTCGTGGAAACAAGTCAAAGGGAAAAATCCGTTCGGTTTGTTGCTCATTCCCATAAACGGTGAAGGTGATGCCCTGGCGCAGGAAGGCCTGATCAGCTTGCCGCCGCTTCCAATTGAAATCATTTAAGGTGAGTTCTTGGAGGCGTTCGGTTAATTGACGATAATGGGGACGAGGGCGCCCTGAAGTCTCGAACATTTCATCGAACACTTCACTGGTTTGGTAGGAGGCAATAAGATCTTTCATAACTGACTCTCACAATTGATTTGGGGATCGGTGGAAATGTCTTCTCCCTGGTTCAACAAGGATCCCTGGCAAAGGGAACCACAGGAATTGGGGAAAGAGGAAACCAGTGATAAACTCAAAATGGTGTCTTTTCGGTATTTCCTTATGTGGTACCTCGAATCTCAACTA
>JAZFZJ010000256.1:0-17321 GCA_036443915.1 Nitrospirales bacterium | reverse complement strand
GACCTGTACGCCTCATCCTCCTCGCGGCTTGCGGCCTTGCTGATCGCCATTTTTGAACAGCCCCTAGCTATCAGACAGGCCTTTCTCAAATAGATCTCGGAACTGGCCTGCTATCGCCGAGTTTATGGATTATTCAACACTCCCCTACTCTCCCCGCGTCCAAAGGTCTTCGGTCTTGCCGGATGGGGTTTTTTGAACATCCTAGATAACGGACTGATTTTCCACCCAGTCGCCTTAGGCTGCTGGGCGGAGTTGCTTGAAGACTTTCCAGGATTTCAACATTTCCACAGCCTTCAATAATTGCACGTCTTCGGGTGGAACTGGCTGTGGCTGATCCTTGTCCGGGGGAGTCGATTCGGCTGAGGACTCTTTGTTTTCGGGCTTAGCGGTGGTGGCTGCTGAGGCAAGTGAATCTTTCCCTTTCTTTTTCCCTTCGGCGGATTCTTGTTTGGCGACCTGCGTGGCTTTAGGATCGATCACAATGTCAGGTTGAACCCCAATGGAATGGATGGATTTGCCCTTAGGCGTATAATATTTGGCTGTGGTTAAACGGAGTCCCGCACCATCAGAGAGAGGCAAAATTGTTTGGACAGACCCTTTTCCAAAGCTTGTTGTGCCGATTACCACGGCTTTTCCCCAGTCCTGCATTGCGGCAGCTACGATTTCAGAGGCACTTGCGGATCCATGGTTAATGAGAACAATCATCGGGTATTTGTAGTGTTTGCTACTGGCCCGGGCACGGTATTCATCTTTTTTCCCATTACGAGCTTGAATAAAAACGACCAACCGGCCCGAATCTAAGAATTGTTCTGAAACACCCACCGCAGCTGTCAATAAGCCCCCTGGATTATTCCGGAGATCAAGAATCAACCCCTGAATATCCTTGGCGACAAATTTTTCTAACTCCTGGGTTAAATCGTCAGCGGTGGATTCTTGGAATTGGCTGAGTCGAATATAACCCAGGTTGCCTTCCAAGAGTTTTGATCGGACACTTTGAATTTTGATGATATCGCGTGTGATAGTAAAGGTAAGTGGCTCTGATAGACCTTCACGCAAAACCGTCAGGGTCACTGATGTTCCGCGGGGTCCCCGCATATGTTGGACGGCTTCCATGAGCGTCAGATCTTTTGTGGGGATGTCGTCCACTTTGACGATAGTATCGCCTGCCTGAATGCCGGCAGCAAACGCGGGGGTATCTTCAATGGGGGCAATCACAGTAAGACGATTGTTTTTGATGCCAATTTGTATGCCAAGTCCACCAAATTCCCCCTTGGTTTCCACTTGCATTTCCTTGAACATTTCGGAGGTCATAAAGGAGGAATGTGGGTCGAGTCCGGCGAGCATTCCACGTAAGGCACCTTGTACCAGGTCCTTCGTGTTGGTTTCCTCCACATAATGCTTTTTGACTTGCGACAGAACTTCGGCGAAGATCTGTAATTCTTCGTAGGATTCGCTGGCATACCCCATTTGGTCTCCACCTTTCCCAATAAAAATCCCCAGAAATAAGATGGCAGTCAAGGTTAGACCAGAAATCACGACGGTCGAAAAGCGTTCTTGTGACATGGGGTTTCCTTCTTTCAGCTAAACGATTACGGCTGCTTTGCGAGCCATTTAAGGGGATCGATAGGAGTGGTCCCTTTGCGTAACTCAAAATAGAGGGCATCCTTCTCGGTGACGCCCGTTTCGCCTGTTTCACCGATGATTTGCCCGGTGGTTATCGAATTCCCTTCGGCCACTAAAAGTTTAGAGGCATGGGCATATAGGGAGTAGAATCCATTAGTATGGTCTACAATGACGACCAGGCCATATCCCTTCAACCAATCGGCATACACGACCGTTCCAGAAGACACCGATTGAATAGGACTCCCTTCGCGTGCTTGGATCTCAATACCTTTTTTATTGATATAAGTATCAAACGTGGGATGTTTCTGCCGTCCAAAGAATGACACGATTTTCCCTTTCACCGGCCAAAGGAAAGACCCCAGGGAGGGAAGTTTCCCTGGCCTCTTGCGTAACCGAGACTGGGCTAACTGAAACCGTTGATCCAGGGCTTTCAGGATACTATCAACTTGTTCAGCTGATCGTTTGAGATCTTCAACCGTGCGTTTATGTGTATCTTTTTTCTTGGATAGACTGACAAGCACAGTCCGTTTCTTTCGTTTAAGCCAGGATATTTCCTTGATAGTATGCCGGGTTTCTTCTTGTAGGTGACGCAGTTCTTCTCGAGCGTTGATTTGCTCCTCATTCAGACGTTCCAGGCTCACAAGATCGTGTTGAAATTGTCGGACAAGTTGGCGCTCCTGTTGAGCGATCCAGGAGATAAAGTCCATTCGTTGGCTGGCATCAGCAAAGGTTTTTGCGGCGAACAGCGGTTTGAGATATCCTGTGCGACCCTCCATATATAATAACCGAAGTCTGGCGGAAACGGCGTCGCGATGGGTGCGCACCTTTTTTGAAAGATCGGAGATCGTCGTGCTCAAGCCAGCCAACTCCAGGTCTTTCTCCTTAATCTGTTCATTAATGCGGTTGCGTTCCTTTTTTTGCCTGAAAAGCCGTCGGTCAAGCTTTTCAATGTTTTTCAGGACCGATCCGTGCTCCTTTTTGATCCTGGAAGCTTTTTTATTGGTTTCCGCGATTTTCTGATTGAGTTGCTGTAAGCGAAGGCGTTCCTGGGTAATTTCATCCTTGATTGAGGAAGAATTGGCCCCTTCTCCTGGGTGGACTGACAGGAGGACAAGTAAGATCAGAGATAGGCCGGTTATGAATGGTGGTCGAAAGCTGGTCATAGCCGAAATCGCATCCATCCGTACATCGTCGTAAGGGTTCCAAAACATCCTAACAGGACTCCTCCTGCAATGAGCAGGACCGAAAGGGGAAGGGGAAAAAAGTCGAATACGGAAGAAAAGCCTCCAATGATACTCAACCCTTGAGTTTTGTGTTTAAAAAGTTCAAACCCCCCCCGCAGGAAGCTTAAGGCCAACCCTCCACCCAAGGCACCGATAATAGCGCCCTCAATGATGTACGGGATACTAATAAATAGGCTTGTGGCTCCAATTAAACGCAGGATTTCAATTTCTTCTTGTCTGGTATAAAACGCCAATTGTACGGTATTGGCGATAATCGTAATTGAGGCCAAGGCCAAAATTCCACCCACGATCAAGGAACCCAATTCCATATAGGTAATGACGAGGGTCAGACGCTCAATCCAATCTCGATTGTACCTCACTCGTTCGATATCGGGATTATGCTGTAACCGATTGACCAGGTTGGAAATAATATCGGTGGAGGGAATCTTTTCAGCCATGTTCAATACCAACGAGGCGGGAAACGGACTTTCGCCAAGGCCTTCCAGTAAATACGCCTCATCAGGAAACTGATGATTGAAGTCCTTCAACGCGTCTTTCTTGGAAATGACCGTCACGGAATCGATCGCAGGGTCGGCCTGAATGGCTTCTTGCAGCGTTTGGAGTTTTTGTGAGGCAATTCCCTCTTTGGGATACACGACGATTTCAATGTTGTGTTGTACCCGCCCAATGATATTATGCACATTGTGGTAGAGGAGGAGAAAAATCCCAAAACTCGTCAGGGTGAAGGCGGTTGTGATAATGCCAATAAGCGTACTGGCCTGGTGGGTGCGGAGGCTAGTGAAGGCTTCTCGGAAAAAATACCAGAAGCGTTTCATGCATACGCTCCTTGGTCGGACAAAAGATGTCCACACTCCAAATGCAGAATTCTTCCATTTAATCGTTCTACGACTTGCTGATTGTGTGTCGCCATCATGATGGTGGTGCCGCGTGCGTTGATGGCTTTGAATAAATCGGCAATTTCAGTCGTGAGCTGGGGATCCAAATTTCCCGTTGGTTCATCGGCGAGAAGAATGATCGGGCTAATCACAATGGAGCGGGCGATGCAGGCACGCTGTTGTTCTCCTGCCGAGAGGACCGAAGCGACAGTGGTCTGTTTATGTTCCATTCCGACGGCGCGAAGAGCTTCCGTTACTTTTCGACGTGATTCGAAAAAAGATAGGCCACGAATGATGAGGGGAAGGCCCACGTTTTCAAAGACCGTTCGATGGGGAAGGAGTTTAAAGTCTTGAAGAACAAAACCCATGGTACGCCGGTGATAGGGCACATCGCCGCGACGGAGCCTGGCGATATTGCGATTTTGGACAAGAATTTGGCCATCATCGGGGCTTTCGAAACCGAAAATGAGTTTGAGCAAGGTGGTTTTGCCGGCTCCGCTTGGGCCGGTGAGGAGGACGCATTCACCCTTGTCGATTCGAAGGGAAATATCCGAGAGGGCGAGACAGCCATCGTAGTATTTTGTGACGTGAAATAGTTGGATCATGTTGGCTAATGGTCTGGGAGGCGAACAGTAAAACCCTTTGCCATGCTCGCCATGAGGAAGGGACCCTGTATCCGGCCGCTATCTGGGAAAATGGGCGTTCTAGCTATTTTCAGAATAAAAAGACCACCCGACTTTGCATCGCCCTGTGTTTTCTGAAATATGGAATGAGCTATAAATTGATACCTTCAGAACCATGGCCTTGCTTAAGGCACGTTCTTTTAATTTACCATTGCCAGTCGGAGCTGGAAACCTCAAAAGCCTGTTCGAGGTGAGTTAATTTCGAAGAATTCCCCTCGGTTCCCGTAACCAAAATGGCATCAAACCGGCAATTTTGGTTACACAAACCTCTTTGGGAAAGATAACAGGCTGCCAATTTTATAATTTGGCGCTTTTTGCGGGTATTGATGGCATAGGGGGCTCCGCCGAATTGGTTGGTTCGTCGAGCTTTGACTTCAATGAATACCAGCGTGCCTTGGTCTTCAGCGATGAGGTCTAATTCTCCCCCACCTAGGCGGAGATTTTTCTCTACAATCCGATACCCTTTTTGTCGCAGCATCTCCTCTGCTAACACTTCTGCCGCCTGACCAAATGTTTGGGATGGGGAACCCATGGAAACGTTCAGGTGCCCAAACATGCTCGAACAGGTCGAAAACTTCGTCGATGCCCAGGGCAAGGTCCGAATTGACGTAATCGTCGAAGATGCTCAGGCGTGGGATACCCTTTATGAAGGTGAAACTGATATTCAGGAAACTGTTCGTGATAGGTGCCCATTATCCCATCACGGGAGACCTTGGCGATGATAGAGGCAGCGGCAATGGATAAGGAAAGTTGATCGCCTTTGATGATTGGTCGCTGAGGGATGGGTACGGTAGGAAGGTACAAGGCATCAAGAAGCAAATAGTCGGGTAGGACGCCAAGACTGCTGATTGCCCGGCAACTGGCCAATCGAGTGGCTTCTAAGATATTCAATTGGTCAATCTCTTGTTCCGAGGCTGTGCCAATGGCCCAGGCCTGGGCTTTGGCGGTAATGGTTGCATACAAAGTGTGCCGCTGATTTTCAGAAAGAAGTTTAGAATCGTCAAGACGATCAGGAGACCAGCGACGGGGAAGAATGACAGCGGCGGCTACAACTGGTCCGGCTAAGGGGCCGCGGCCAGCCTCATCCACTCCGACGATACGCCGAAACCCGCAGGCTCGGGCAGATGTTTCAAAAAAGTCTGTGGGACCCATACCCTTGGAAAGGAGAAAGAGTCAATCGACCGAGGAAACCAGCGCGTACCAGGGCCTTATTCAGAAGCTTCTGTCTGGTCTAATTCCTCTGAGGAAGATTCTTTAGGAGGGGTTGCGGTGCTACCTTTTTTAGCTTTTGCCGTTCGAGAAAACTCGCGTTCAGCAACTTTTGCCGCTTTTCCCTTTTTATCTCGGAGATAATAAAGCTTTGCCCGGCGAACTTTTCCTTTTCGTACGACGTCAATCCCCGCAAGGTTAGGCGAATGAAGTGGGAAAATCCGTTCGACCCCAACCCCAAAGGATATTTTGCGAACGGTAAAGGTTTCGGAACTTTTTCGGCCGCTTCGCGCAATGACAAGTCCTTCAAAGACCTGAATCCGTTCTTTTTCTTCTTCCTTCTTTTTACCGTACACGCGTTCTTCTACAACCCGTACTTTCACTCGGACAGTATCACCAATTTCAAAAAAAGGCACCTCTCCTTGCGCCAATGATTGTTCTAAGCGTTCCAGCTGATTCATGAGCTTCCCCTCCTTCATGCTCTCGGCGGGTCACAGAATGCCGAGATATAGTCTTTTTTAATTTCTTTGAGTAACAGATGGTCCTCAGTGGTTAACGAATGATGATCTAAAAGGTCTGGACGTTTGAGTAATGTTTGGCGGAGTGATTCTTTCCTCCGCCAACGGCGAATCGCTTCATGGTTGCCAGAAAGCAACACCTCTGGGACCGATAGCCCTCGAATTTCAGGGGGCCGGGTGAAATGGGGAAAATCCAATAACGATTCCACAAAAGACTCCTGTTGCAGGGAATGGGGGTCACCCAATACGCCTGGAATGAGCCGCATAGTAGCATCAATCATCACGAGTGCGGGTAATTCACCCCCAGTGACCACATAATCCCCAATTGAAATTTCTTCGACTGACAAATGCGCTCTCACGCGCTCGTCGATTTCCTCATAATGCCCACAAATGAAAACAAGGGGGCGGACTTCTCGGCTCAGTTCGAGGGCTAAGCCATGAGAAAATCGAATACCCTGGGGGGAAGGAAGAATCACTCGTACCTCTCCGAGCTCGTGTTTGATCTTGTCGATGGCATTGAAAATGGGTTCGGCTTTCATGACCATTCCACCACCGCCTCCGTAGGGGGCGTCGTCGGTAGTCCGATGGGGATCATTCGTGTAGTCACGAAGATTATGCACCGTAAGCGTGAGGAGATTTTTATCCTGGGCGCGTTTCATCATGCTCTGAGAGCCCATGGATTGGATCAGTTCTGGGAACACGGTCAGGACATCACAACGCATAGGTTACATCCCACCATTCCTTCGAAGTCAGGCGTAAGAATTTATGATGTAAATCCACCATCTCAATTGTCTGTCGACTGACAGGAATCAACACTTCTTTCTCATTGTTTCGAATGACCAATACCTGATGTTGGGGATAGTCCATGATCTCTTCCACATTCCCCATGGGTTGACCATCTGGATCCTCAACTCGGAGTCCAATCAATTCAAACTGATAAAACGTACCCGGTTCACGAGGAAGGTCGGCACATTCCTGGACCTGAATCCATGCTCCCCGGTAGAGAGCCGCTTCTTCAGGTGTCGAAAACGCTGAAAATCCCATAATATACCCCAGATTGACCTGTCGCACAGTCGTCACGGTGGTTTCCAAGGGAGTTCCGTGTTGGAGGGCTAAGTGCACTGAATGCAATTCACTAAAACGCCCTGGCACATCCGACATCGACTCCACTTTGACTTCACCTCGAACGCCAAAAGGCTTCAAGATTCGACCAATGGTCACAAGAGAAGTAGGTGTGTGTTCAGGAACCACAGGGGCCAACATTTTGTCGAAATTCCAACAGCGAACAGCCGTAAAGACCATTGACGATTACCCTCAGTTTCTCAACTAAGGGGAATTATTTGCTCGAGTTCTTTTTCGAGTCACTCAAGGCTTTGTAGACTCCAGTTCGTCGTAATAACGCTCGAACTGAATCAGTGGGTTGAGCCCCCTTTTGGAGCCAATCCAATACCCGGTCTTCCTTAAAGGAGGCTTTGTCGCTTTCCTTTAGGGGATCATACGTTCCAACGATTTCAAGGAATCGACCGTCCCGTCGCATGTGGGAATCGGCGGCTACTACCCGATAAAACGGCCGTTTATGTCGGCCCATTCGTGTAAGTCGTAAGTGAACTGCCACTAGCACTCTCCTCTTTAGATAAAATGAACGAACAGAAAAAACGCGCAAGACTTTCAATGGCTACCGAGCATGAAGAGGTCGGATGAGCTTGCGTCGCTTTTTCCCCTTTCCCATTCCCATTTTTCCACCAGCCAGCGATTTCATCATGCGGCGGGCGTCCAAAAATTGTTTGATCAACCGATTAATAGCGGGAACGGTCGTCCCGCTCCCTTTTGCAATACGTTTCTTTCGATTTCCATTTAATATCGTATGGTCCCGACGCTCGCGTGGGGTCATTGAATCGATAATGGCCACGACCCGTTTCATCTCTTTTTCCGGAACGGTCGCATTACCCGCGGCCGCAGAGCCCATCATCCCTTTAATCTTTTGGCCACCTGGGAGCATATCCAAAATCTGATCGAACGACCCTAGTTTATTGACTTGTTGGATTTGCTCACGAAAATCTTCCAACGTCAGGGTATTACTCGAAACCTTTTTTTGCAATGCCTGAACTTGTTCTTGTGAAAAATTCTCCTGGGCCTTCTCAATCAAGGTCAGCACATCACCCATGCCCAAAATACGGGAAGCCATGCGGTCAGGGTAGAAAGGTTCTAGGGCATCCAGCTTTTCCCCGATTCCTAAGAATGTAATAGGTTTCCCGGTGGCTGCGCGGATTGACAGGACCGCCCCGCCACGGGCATCCCCCTCGACTTTGGTCAAAATTACGCCAGTCAGGCCTAAGGTCTCATTAAAACGCTCAGCGACCGAGACGGCTTCCTGCCCTGTCATGGAATCGGCCACTAACAAGATTTCTTGGGGCTGAAGCCCTGTTTGGATCTCGACCAACTCCTGCATCAGTTCTTTATCGATATGCAGCCGGCCGCCGGTATCCAACAGCACCACGTCATAGCCATGCTCTCGCCCACGCGCGACGCCGTCTTGGCAGGTTTGCACGGCCTGTGCGCCAGGTTGTCCTTCGTTGGTTCCCCGATGAACCGGCACATCCAACTCCGTGCCTAACGAGGCCAACTGATCGCCAGCTGCAGGGCGTCGGGGATCCGCGGCGACGAGAAGAACCCGCTTTCCATCAGTTTTAAAATAATGGGCGAGTTTCCCTGCCGTCGTGGTTTTCCCAGAACCTTGCAACCCAACCAGCATGATGACAGTTGGTGGTTGCGAGGAGAGATGGAGGGCACTTTGTTCATGGCCCAGCAGGTCGCGCAATTCTTCCCACACGACTTTTACGACCTGGTGGGCAGGCGTGAGACTTTTCAGAACATCCCGTCCGACGGCTTTTTCTCTAACTTTCTCAATAAAATCCTTAACAATCTTAAAATTGACATCCGCTTCCAGGAGTGCCAGCCGCACTTCTTTCAAGGCATCGGTAATATTCTGCTCAGTCAATACGGCTTGGCCGCGTAACTGTTTGAAAACGTTCTCGATTTTTTCTGTTAGTGTGGCAAACATGGAAAGGGATCCAATGGGGCAAGGAGTATTCTTGCAAACCCAAGACAATAGTGAAGGGGTTCCTCCACTGTCAAGAAAGACGGGGGGGAGTGCATATCTATTTCTGAGCTAAATAGGCGTTGAGAGACAGAATCCGGATATTTTAAAGGCACAAAGTTGAAGGATAGCTTTGTCGCCCGTCGTCGCGACGAAATCAGCCATTCCCGTCACGGCACGTTCCAAGACGCGGTTATCTGGATCATCTTCAAAGACCTGCGCTGGATTTGCGGATGAACCACCTCTGCCACATCGCCAAGATACACAGCCACACGAGCCAACTCTTCGCGATCCTGACTAAACTTGTTGGCCAGCACGGTTAACAATCCATGGAGTAGAGGGCTTAGAAATGAGGAGTTGATCTCGACCCTCAAAAATGAGGAATAAGGCAGCTTCCCTTCGCCCCCCGGGAAAAAGTAAGGCAGAGATTAGCACATTGGTATCAAAGAGAACCCTCACGACTCAAGAAATCGTTGGAGATCCTTCTCGCTCACTAGGCCCTGTTGTTTTGCGAGTTGACTCCAATAGCCTTGAACGTGGTGTAATTCCTTTTTCAGCCGAGTGGCTCGTGCTTGGCGCAAGGCATCCTGGATGACGGTGCTCACGGTGGTGCTCTGGGCTTGCGCCAACGATTCAGCTTCCTTGGCCAAGTCTGGGGGCAAAGAAATAGTCTTTTTCACGGCGGTTCCCATGCCCATCTCCTTCTTTATTTTTGGTGTGAAAAAATCTTATCACATTCCTGGTCCAAACTCATGGGTTATTCTCATTTCCAACGACAATGTGAAATTTCTCCAGATACAGGAGTCACCCGACGAGAAAAAAATGGTGGGCGGTGATCCCTAACCCCCAAAATTGGTTGGGGGGAAATGTTCCAGCCGGATGGCTCTTGTAGAAACGCCTCGGTGAGGCGTCTCTGGCACTGTTACAAGGGTTTGTTGAACAATTCGAAATTTACCCAATAGCCCTCACATTTGACGGATAGCATGAGACCCCAAAATGAGGTGGGAGTGTTCAAAAAGGTTTGCTGTCTCACCCGCCCAGCCCGTGCACGCCCAGACGTGCCTTTCCTCGGGCAAGACCGCAGCCGCTTTGGCGCGCGGAGCGTACAAGGGGGTACGTAAGCACCACAAAGGGGCAAGAACCCCGCTGGCGTACTTTTTCAACACTCCAGAAATGATTCGTGGGAACATATGCCCTGGTCCATTCTCTCTCTCGTAAACTTCTGGGTGTGGCCTCTTCTGCTGATGGGCCTGTTGGCCCTTCTGTGGACGCTCCATCTTCACTTTGAAAATGCCTCGCTGGCCGATGTAGGATTTTGCCTGGCGTTTCTGCTTCTGGTTGTGGGGTGTGGTCTGTCCAGCCAGGGTGACCTTTCCCGCAGAATTTTGGTCATGGGGATGGGCAGTCTCTATGCCCTGAGGCTTGGGGCTCATCTGTTGATTCACCGGGTGTGGAACAGACCCGAAGATGGACGCTATCGGACATTCAGGCAAATCTTAGGGGCCTGGGAACCCCTGGGCTTGTTTGGTTATTTCCAGTTTCAAGTCCCCGCCGCATTATTTTTTGCAAGTTTGTTATGTTGGATTATGACTCATCAACAGGGTGGTCTGCGTTGGTGGGATGCTCTGGGCATCGCTGTTTACCTCCTCGCGATAACGGGGGAATCCATTGCTGACCGTCAACTTGAGAGGTTTCGTGCCAATCCGCTCAACAAAGGGAAGACCCTCCGGTCAGGGCTCTGGCGGTATTCCCGACATCCGAATTACTTTTTTGAAAGTTTACATTGGTGGGCGTATGTTCCCATGGCGGTTGGGTTACCATGGTCGTGGATGGCCGTCATATGGCCAGGGTTGATGATGGGTGCCCTATTGTGGATCACGGGCGTTCCCTGGGCAGAGGCTCAGGCCATCACGAGCCGAGGGGACGACTATCGTCATTACCAACGCACAACTAGCCTGTTTATCCCCTGGTTTCCGAAAAAAATCTGATGTGCAATTGGAGGAATGATATGACAAACCAACATCAAGGATTGTGGATCATCAATCCTGTAATTTGGAGAATTCTAACGAGATGCGTAGGTGTGATGGTGTTAATGGGGGTCTGTATGGGTTGTGCGTTTGTCAGAGGGGAAATGGGTGATCCATTTTTGGAGGATCGGGTGAAGGAGTTGAAAAAGGGCCAGACAACCCGTCAGGAAGTGGCGCTTCGCTTTGGCGCGCCGGATGAGATTGTTCAAGTCAATGACTACGACATTTTCCATTATCGCCGTTTCGATAGCAAAATGGGGTGGTTATTATTTTTTTCGCGACTCAATGTGGGCAGTGACCATCTTTGGGTGTTTTTTAATCCCCAGGGAATTGTTGAGGACGTGATCTTTGGTACTCGTACCGACGGGTTGGAATTTCAGATTTGGCCCTTTGGAGAATGAGATGGAATTGATGAAAACAACCTTGGTTGGATGGATAGCCTTGGTCTGTATCGCGTTCTGGTCAAGTGGATGTGAGTTTCGTCGAGTGGTGGTCAATGCTCCAATTGCCGCCGACACCCTTCAACGATTGAATCCGGGAGAGGATAGTTTGCACGATATCGTAGACGTGTTGGGAGCACCGGATGAAATTGATGCAAAGACCTCAGGAATGGTATTTCGCTACCGGTATGGTGATTCAAAAACGATGCGAGTGAATTTTGGTTGGCTGCTTCGCCTTGTGTTGCCTTTCGCCCCATCAATGAATTTAGGGCGTGGAGAAGGGGACACCCAAGTGCTTCACATTGCGTTGAATCAGGATGGGACCTTCGAGCATTATTTTATTCAGGATCCTCCTGATCCTCCCGGGTTCTGGTTCTGGCCTTTTTAACCTCGCCACCGTCAGATGGTTACTGTGTAGTGGCGGCTTGGGTGGTGGGACTTTGAACCAATTGGGGAAGTCGAAAAATTAAAAGGATTCCGGGTACTGCTACCACTGTGCAGAGAATGAAAAAGCCTTCCCAGCCTAACCAGGTGGCTAAGACACCAGTAATCGAACCTGCTATGACGCGGGGGATGCCCATAATACTCGTCAGAAGGGCATATTGTGTGGCGGTAAAGCGTTTGTTCGTGAGGCTGGCCATGAAGGCAACAAAGGCCGTCGTACCCATACCCCCTGTTAGGTTTTCAAAGGCGATGACGACTGTTAATAGGAAGACTTGGTTTCCAAATATGGCCAAAAGAGCGAAGCCAGCCGTGGAAATCATTTGAAAAAAACCAAAAATAAGAAGGGAAGGAATAATACCCCAACGGTAGACCACAAGGCCCGCCATGAGTCCGCCTCCGATACTTGCCGCAAACCCAAAGGTTTTGACAATTCCCGCTACGGTGGATTTGGAAACTTCTAAATCTACCCAAAAGGGAGACAACATTTCAGAGGCCATGCTGTCGCCGATTTTATACAACAAAATAAACAGCAGGATGGTCAGCCATCCTGGCCGCCGGCAAAATTCAAGGAACGGCCCGGTAAAGGCTTCTTGAAACGAGGTTGGAGGAGATCCTTCAATGGTTGGTTCTGGAGCGAAAAGGGTGGTCATAATTCCAACAGTCATGAGTAATCCCATGACGATGTAGGCGGCAGTCCAGGAAAGAAAATCGGCAAGGATTAGAGCTAAGGCTCCAGATATCAGAATCCCGATCCGGTACCCATTGACAAATATGGAGGACCCAATTCCTAATTCTTCATCTCGTAAGTATTCCCGTCGGTAGGCGTCCAATACAATGTCTTGGCTTGCGCTGAAAAAGGCCACCAACAGGGACAAGACGGCGATGGTGGGTAAATGAACGGAAGGTTTGGTGAAGGCTAATGAAGCGATCGAAAACATTAGAGCAAGTTGGGTGATCAGCATCCAGCCGCGACGACGTCCGCCAAACGGAGGAATGAGTCGATCCATCATCGGGGCCCACAAGAATTTTAATGTGTAAGGCATTCCCACCAGTGCGAAAAATCCGATGGTGGGCAAATCGAGTCCTTCTTCCCGCATCCAAAACTTGAGGGTAGAGCCAGTGAGCAGAAGTGGTAGGCCGGAAGAAAAACCGGTCAACAACATGACCAGCATTTTGGGGCCAAAGAGAAGGGTAAGGAATTTTCCAAGCCAGTGACCTGACTGGATTTGGTTGGTCATAGTCCAGACCTTATCAAAGAAAACACCTTAGGTCTTGTGCGGTTGTGGGAATATGTTGGATTTTTCAAAAGGACAGATCAGAAATGAAAAAAAATAAAACGACGGAATGTTTTATGTGGAGATTTCACTGATGGAAGATGAGTCCGAACTTGTGAAAACCTGGCTTAAATCAATGGTCGGAAAGACGATTGCGGCGAGGGTGGTGCAAAAAGCATCCCAGATCCAAGCAGAACATATCGTATGGCGGGGAAGGGCGAAAGTGGTCCGATGTGTTGAGCCGGGTGTTGTTTTAGAGTTACATGCTGTTCAGTTTACCCCCTGGTTTGGTGGGGTATTTCGATTTTTTCGGAATATTTTTCTCAAGCATGTGGTGTCCCCTTGGGAGAGAGGTCGTGTCTCTATCCCTTATCACGATCTGGATGTTTCACAGGATCCCCAAACGGGAGAGAAATGGCTCATCATTGATTCGGCAACCTGGAACCGGTCACCTGAAGAATTAACAGAGAGTGCGAAAAATGCGAAAGGAGAAAGAAGAAGTCATGCAGATTAGGAGGATTTTTTTAATTGAGGTTGGGATCGATGGGCATGTGGGAATAGATCGAATATTTGTCACCAAATGTTTGAATCACCTTGGTCCATAATCGAACCGAGTGGTTTTCAAAGACCATGTTGGATTGGGCGGGCATGGTCAACCAGGAACCGCTTTCCATCTCATTTTCTAATTGTCCGGGTCCCCAACCCGAGTAACCCATATAGGCCCGAAAGAATTCCTTTTCTTGAGGAACTTCAAGGAGGCGGTTAAGGGTTTCAAAATTGCCTCCAAGATAAACACCGTCGAGTACCGCATGGGTATCTTCAATTTCCTCATTCAGATGATATAACACGAGTAAACTTTCCTTCTGCACCGGACCTCCAGAAAACACGCAATGCCCCTGGCTTTCTAAAACCGGAATCTGAGGGAGAATTTCCATGATATTCATTTCAGTGGGACGATTGAGGACAACCCCCAAGGCTCCTTCCGGACTGTGCTCACAAAGCAGGATCACTGTCTGCCGAAAATTCGGGTCGCGAAGTGCAGGGGTGGCAATAAGAAAAACTCCTTTGCCAAGTGGTGTGCTCATAGTGTAATCCTACCTTCCTTCACGTGATCCTTCAAGAGAAAGGCCAAGAGCAAAAAAAAAGGTAACAGGTCAAGAGCCTCGGTGATGGGCACCCCGGATCCGGTGAAGCTCTTTTGCTCGAGTGATCCAAACAATAATACCTAGCTGCTAGCGATGAAAAGGGAGGTGGTGGATTAATGACGATAATCTTTAAATTCAGCCGAGTCGTCATCCAGTTTCAAAAAGGCGCGCATCTGGGTTTTCAACGTCTCCCGGGCACTTTCATCCCCTAAATTTAACTGATACTCGTTGATGACCATCGTCTTGGTCCCACCGGGACCGGCCCACTCATTCCAACAGTTCTGACAGACTTTCTGTTTCACCTCTCCTTCCAGCTTCCCCATAAAAAGATTATCCGTGATAGGGTCAGCGTCCTTACCGCATTTGCGGCATTGAATTTGCGCCATCCTTCTCTCCTTTTGTAAGTTACGGGCTCAATACGACCACGTGCCAACATCCAAATTAGATGAAATCCTAGCACAGGCATCTTGGGCTGGAAAAGAAGGCGACCATATTTTTCGAGTAATGATCGTTTTGTTTCTCTAATAAAGGTTAATTTGTGTGCGCCCACTCTCTGGAAATGAAAGCGTTCTCACGGGGATAGGTTAAGATGTGTATTGTAAATAAGAAAAAGGACCGACATGTTACTCGCAGGGATTGATATTGGCACATTGACCTGTCGGTTGTTAGTCGCAGAGCTGAATCTACCCAAGGAATACAAAGAAATTGAGACCGACCGCCGAATTTTGCGGCTTGGAGAAGGAGTGGATGAACACAAACGATTATCCCCGGCTGCCATGGATCGCGTGGTAGGGACGCTCAAAGAGTGGAAAGGGAAAGTTGCCAAATATCCTTTGGATGCCATGGTCGTCGTGGCCACCAGCGCTGTTCGCGAATCCACCAATCAGCAAGAATTCCTGGCTCATATCACACAGGAGACAGGCTGGAAAGTGGAGGTCTTAACGGGCGAGGTCGAAGCTCAGCGGACGCTGGTGGGCATTCGCTTTGGGCTGCCCTCCACCATCACGGATTTTATGGGGATCGACATTGGCGGGGGCAGTACGGAATGTATTCTGGCTCAAGCAAGTAAACCGCCGGGCGTCATATCGTTGGATCTGGGAGTCGTGCGGTTATTAGAACGAGTATTTCACCAAGACCCTCCCACCGCACAGGAAATTCGCAAGGCCGAAGCTTCTATCGATGAAGAACTGGGGAAAGTGCAGCAGACCCTCGGTCCACTCCCACCCATTCCACTCGTGGGGACAGCTGGCACCATCACCACCCTGGCCGCGATGGCACAAGAGCTGGTCCACTACGATCGAAAACGAGTCCATAATTACAGACTCCCACTCTCAACGGTCAAAAAGCTCGAGCAGGACCTCCTCACCAAAACTGGTCCACAGCGGTTGTCCCTGGCAGGCCTGGAGCCTGGCAGGGAGTTTGTCATCGTGGCGGGCACGGTTATTCTTCGTCGGATCATGGAAACCTTTAGCTTCGACACCTGTCTAGTCAGTGACTTCGGCCTCCGCGAAGGGGTTCTCGTCGACCGCGCTTCTAGGTAATCACTGGTAACGCGGAACTCCTCCACCAATCATTTTCTCTCTACCGTTGAGTATACCAGCGGAAGCCGGCGGATTCTTGGAAGGCTGGTTGTTGCCCTATGTTCATGCCGCCGGGCTTTTCGACTAGCAGCACTTTGAAATCCAACAGACCGAACCAGGCGGGGTCTAAGACATTGTGGTAGTGCAGGCCGTTGAGCTTAGGCAGTAGGTCGCCGAGGGTGTTCCCTAATTCCTTTTCAGTATAGGCGCGGACGGAAAAGGGTGTTTCTAGTTCTCGGCAAAATCGTCGAAGGGTGTAGGCGGCCCCGGTGCATAAGACGTTGGTGTCGCGCTTCATCCCTAACAATTGTGGAAGGGTGCAATATTGTTCCCGGAAACCCAACCACTTTGCGGCATGGCGTAGATGGCTGAATTGCACTTCATATTCGGTGTGACCCGGTAATCTAACCGGAGACGGCCAATCCTCTTCGATGCCGAATTCGATAAGAATGGCCCGGCCGCCTGGCTTCAGCACCCGCCAGACTTCCTGTAAAAATTGAATAGCGCCGTAATTGAAAATGACTTCGTCGGGAAAGGGTGGAATGAGTGGGAGCCGCATGCGCCGGATGAGGTCTAAGGCTTCCTCATGTTGTGGGTTCTCCCCTTTGAACATGAGGAGTTCGTCGCCAGTAAATTGGACCGGTGTCATGTCGGCGAGATTTTCATTATCGATTAATAAATCAACAGAATGGTCGGCCAAAGGCATCCGTTCGGCGTTGGCCTGAATGGCTGTTGCCGTCCATCCGGCTTTTCGAGCCAGGGACGTTTGAGACCCCAGGAACGGGCCAGTTAAATCGAGAAAGGTATAATTGATACCTTTTCGTTCTTCCGCAGACAGTTCGCCCGCTAGTTCTTTCGAGACATAGCCCAGCCCAGCACCTACTTCCACAATGTGTTTGGGCTTGGGAGCCAGCCAGCCCATTTGCCGAAGTGTCTTACCTAACAACCGGCCATAGGTCAGGCCGTTCATGGCCTCGCAGGGTTCGCGGAAGAGATGGGAGACTGTGGTTTCGATAATTTCAAAATGCCCGTGAGGGCCTTGAATGCCCTGAACATGGAATTTCGAGAGATGATCTTCGGTCTCTGCCGCCACATTTTGGTGCCAACCTTCTCGCACTTTTTGGAGGAGCAGATCCCACTTGGCCTCGGCGCTGTGGCCGCT
>JAZFZJ010000255.1:0-2947 GCA_036443915.1 Nitrospirales bacterium | reverse complement strand
TTGTGCCCGATGTGGCGGCCACCAGGGACACATCTTTGATGATGGTCCACAGCCTACGGGCTTGCGGTATTGCATAAATTCCGCCGCGTTGAAGTTTATTCCGGTCTAAGAAGACTGCGTGCTAAAGTGTCTATGGATCAACCATTCGACTGCTGGAAAATGCCGCTCAGGCAGATTACGAAACCGTTTCCGGCAGTCGACAATGGCCTCTTCAGCAGACGAATAATATTTTGAAGATGGCAGAAGGTTTTTAGAATATTCATGTAATCGCGCTTCAACCACTCGGCTCAAGGCCACATCCCCCGCAAGAGATTGAGCTGCCGCTTGGACATTCCCCTGACATTCCACTAACGCCTGAAATCCCAGTCCCTTCAAACGTTGGGTCACGGTGCTTCGATCCCACCTTAATGTTTTGGCGGTCGCCTGCATATCAAACCCATGGCGGCGCAGACAGTCCAGTACCAGGGAATCTTCAGATCGTCTCCATTCCTCCTTGCCTTGTCCCTCTCCCCGTACAGACGGGGTCACCGAGGGATCCAGGTGCAAATCGGCTTCGGTAATCATACAGGTATTGGCCAAGGCCACGGCTTGAGCCACGGTTTGCCGAAGCTCGCGTATATTCCCAGGCCACCGGTATGCCACCAACGCATCCAGCGCTCCTTGGGTGAAGGCCAAATCCATTTGGTGGTATTGTTTGGCAAATTCCTGAAGAAAAAATTGTGCTAAGAGCCGGATATCTTCTTCCCCGCGCGCGCTGAGAGGAGGCAGCCTCAAGACAATACTCCGCAACCGGTAATAAAGATCTTCCCGGTATCGCCCCGCCTTCACTTCTTGTAGAAGATCGCGATTGGTCGCAGCGATAATCCGCACGTCTACCTGGGTCAAACGACTTTGACCAACCCGATGAAACGAGCCATCTTCCAAGACCCGCAACAATTTTGCCTGCACATCGGGAGGAAGTTCCCCTACCTCATCCAAAAAGAGTGTTCCACCATTCGCCGTTTCTAAAAAACCCGTACGACCCACCGCCCCTGTAAATGCCCCCTTCACATGGCCAAACAATTCACCTTCAAAGAGTTCCGAACGAATCGCCGCCATATTCACAGAAACAAATGGACCCTGCCGCCTTGAACTGAGTGCATGAGCCGCTTTGGCAAACACTTCTTTTCCTGTTCCTGTTTCGCCCAATAACAAAAGAGGACTCCGTGTGCCTGCCGATTTTTTTAAATCGTGAAAGAGCCCCAGAACCGTAGGATCGCGGGTGAGGATGCGAAAGGATTCACATTCTTGAACGATATCTTCGTTCTCAACCGAAAGAGGTTTGTGGGGAAAGAGGGACTGAGAAGCGGGTACCTGTTGGTGAAGATCTTCCAATTCCTTTTCTAATCGATCGATTTGACGCCGAGTATCCTCAATTTCGCCTTGAGAAACCTGCAACTGGCGAAACACTCGACTTTGCGATTCCTGTAATCCCTTAATGACCAGCACCGACTGATTCGCGTGATCCTTGGCGTCATGGAGTTGGCCTTCTAATTCCCGAACGTGCCCTTGTTTGCTGACAAGCTCTTCTTGCAAGAGAATTAACTGCTGTTTTCCATGGGCAATTCGCTCTTGAACGGTCGACTGTGACGTGATCGTTCGCCAAATCATGACTCCCGCTATCATCACGGCCAAGGCTAACCCCATACTGAAAAGAGGCCACACCCAGCCCAGGCGAAGCCCAAGAAAGAAAGTAAAACTAGCCATGAGAGCCCCTGCTAAACCGAGGAAGGTTAAACGTGCCACCGATGTTTTCCAAAGGCCGAGAACAAGCACAATCGTTCCCAGTCCAACTGTGACCAAAAAGACCATCCATGAGGGTGGCCAGGAAAGCCAGGCGTTGGTCAGCTCAGCATTCGCCAACAACACATGAAGAAATTCCACTGGAACATCGGAATCCCAAGGAGTAGAAAGAGATGATTTCGTCGATTCGGAAGAAAGAAAGACAATAATTTTCCCCTGGAAAACATTCTCCAATTTTTCCCTATCTTCCTTCTGGATCATGTCCCACACGTCAGCAAACCCATACGTGAGGAATGGCGCATTGCTCCATCGTCCCCCGAACCGAAGGAGTTTTTCGGAGGAACGCGAGTGGGTTGCGGTTTCTACCTTTGAGACGAGTGAAGTGATGGTCAGACCAAATGGCAAATCAAGAGAACCGGCAGAGGAAGAAGGCGACTTGATGCCTCGAAACACGCCATCCTCATCAAGGACCAGATCAAGGGTTCCCGCCATGGCGGCGGCGTCCCTTAAGAGCGGGGGAACTGAAGTAGGATAGACCACTGACCCAACTCGCTTAGTCACTTCCGCCAGCCGCACCAGACCTGTCAATCCCCCACATTCAGACCGGATCGGCAAGGAGACATCAATGACTGGAGCCAGAACTCGAGCCCCGGCCTCATGAAGCGCAAGAATAGTGGTGTCTAAAACAGAAAGATTCCATTGTCCATTCCCACACTCCCCCCCACGCTTTTCTCCCCCTGTTACCAACACAAGTGAAGAATCTATCGGGCCGGGAGGAATGTGGGTCACTTGCCAATCGGTCAGCCACCGCTCTCCCTGAGGATAGATATGGGGGAGCCCAAAACCAGTCAAGGAGCTCATTAGGGCAAAGATGACAGAAAACATGATGGGCCTGTTGAAAAAGTCCGTCAGCGGCATTCTCAGACATTTTTCGGAGCCTTTGGCGTGCACAAGCTTGGCGCTCTTCCCGCCGGGCACCTTCACGTACTCCGTGTACGCTTCGGGCGCCAAAGTCCTTACGGCCTTGCCCGAGGAAAGGCACGTCTTGGCGGGTAAGACAGCGGGCCTTTTTGAACAGGCTCCTTGCTCGTGATGATTCATAGAATTGGTCAGATGGGATTAGCGCTCTGAAAATCTTGATTTATTCAACAGCCCCATGATCGTT
>JAZFZJ010000254.1:0-3081 GCA_036443915.1 Nitrospirales bacterium | reverse complement strand
ACATCGAAGATGACAGTAGTTATCTCTCTTTTCTTGGGAAACACTGCTTCAGATGCAGTGAAATGCCCATCCGCGTCGTCTCGGTCAAAGCTGTAGATAGGCTTATGTGCCCCAGGTGCATAGATCTCAGAGCTATACGCCGAACTGACGCTTAGGACCTGGGACAATAAGACCAGAATCAAGACACTAAATGTACTTGCTCTCTTCATGGTAGCCTCCCAATGTTTTTATGTTACAGTGCGATTTTGATATACCTGCCAATGCGCCTTTTAAATTCACCATAACGGGGAAGAAGTTTCTCAAGTTCCTCTAGATCATCTATCCATGTCGAAAGCCCAGTCAAGACCAGAAAATCTATCAGCCCATTAAGACCTCCCGATATGACATACATAACCTCACCATCCATCATCATTCCACGGTAGTCCATATTGTGAGAGCCAACAAGCACATAGGTGATCATCCTCTCCTGCTCTTCAAGTGACATTTCATTAAAAGCCGCATTCCACATTGGTATTGAAATTTTGTTGAGTGCTCTTGGTAAATGCCTTACATCGGTGTAGTCTCCGCGATTATTCAACTGACGGGCTCGTTGAATGAGATATTCCCTGAAGAGTAATGCCATCTCAGGCCGTTTCGATATATTCTCCCATGCCTCCTTCGAGGCAAAAAACTGTGTCTTCAGATGCAGCTTTGGTTTTCGGGTTTTCACGTCAGAGACTAGATATTCCGCTTCGAATCCCAACTCATCTAAGAGTTCATCGGCGTGATTCATCACATCATATGTTTTTGGATGAAATCTGTAGAGTTTTTGTAAAAAGGGGGTTTTTTCAAACGTTTCCCGGATAGATCTAGCCCTGCCCCTCAAATCTGCCACGTCAATATTCGGGTCATATAGTCCTGTTTTCAGCATGCCTCCGGCAGCGGCAATTTCTTCTCCCAACATTTCCTGTATGACAATCAGTCTTGCAAATAGTTCTTGTGCCCTGGACATTTGCGGGTATCCCGCACTCGGTGCGCCAGCAAGAGATGGTCCAATGATGAACACGCGCCCTCCACGAAGCGAACTGCCGACGAGCATTCCAGCCCAAAAGGGGCTGTTCCAAAGGGAATCTGGAATTTTCAGCAACGCGCCTTTTGGCATCAAATTATAGAGTATGGCTTTGAGAATGTTGATGCGCTTAAGTCGGTAACCTGTCTGATTGTGGATTTGCATCGCGCTGGTGTAATCAAGATTAAAGTTCATCCCCGACTGAATCATCGCACTGTAGTTCGCCGGTTTCGGTTTTGGCACGAGAGGAAAGGGGATTTCTTCCTCTGTGAACCCCTGGTTCAGCAGAAGCCTCCTTGCCTCATATTTTAAAGCTAAGAGTGCAGGTCCCTGGGTCAAAATAGCGCGGTCTTCCCATGTGGGACCGGCGTAGTATTCGCCAACGCCCATTCCAGTGAACATTGCCATCCCCTTATAAGGATTATCCTCAGTAATATCATAAAACGAGATCTTCCGATGATCTCGCATGATATTATCTGGCATCCCGAACATTGGCAATACCTGTTGGCTCCAGAAGGTCGGGTCGGCAGGATTGGTGACGTTCATATGCACCTTAATGAGATTTTTTAGCCATGCTTCCCCATATTGCAATACCTCTAACTGGAGTAATTTCGATTCCGCAATCGCTTTCTTCAGTTCTTGCTGCGCCGTGACGATCGCATTTTTCATATAGTCAAACTTTCTGGGGAGGTCAGGTTTGTATTCCAAAGGATTTTCTAAAACGTTCAGCCAGGAACGGCTTTTGTTGACCTCGTAGAAAAACTGATCTATGAATATCATATAAACCGGGAATTTGCCCGTTCTGTCGTAATCTCTGATTTTCTGGATCATGGCAGCCAAATAGGAATTAATAATATGCTTGAACGTTAGTTCATCTGGATCACCGACAGCGTTGCGACCGGCGATATCGTGAATCCATAAGACGTGATAGTCTTCAGTATCGCGGATCATATTTGCCAATTCCCATTGGAACTGCTCATTAATAACATACCAAATCCGGTTACCTTTCGTGAACTCTACATTTACCGCCCGTTCAATAATAGAATCGAGCTCTGCCTGGCTATCATACTGCTCCGGACGAAGGGCATACTGAAGCGGAAGCCATACCAATCGTGAGTCGTTCCAGGCCTTCCGCGAAAATTTCCGGTTTTCTTCAATGATTTTGAGGAGTTCAAGAAAGACGTAGCCAACGGCTGTCACCTGTTCTGGTGGGACAATCCCTGATGTGTGAAGCCAACGGACCCCTGCACCCCGTGCGCGAACAGTAAACTCCCCGAGAGTGTCTTTTTTTTTGATTTGGCCCAGAAGCCGGTTGTATGGTAAAATTACCTCCTCCAGGATGATGGCTCTTGCTTTTTCCGCTATCATTTTCCCAATTGGAATGCTTTCACCGGCACGAAGCGGTTTTCCCGATGCGGCGATTGAGAAAGCTCTGTCCAATTCCTGGTGGAAAATTCGAATTTCCGTTTCACTACTTCGCCCATTGGGAAATAACGGGCTGGCAGACGCTAAATGAGCCTTGAGCTCCTTAACGTGCTTGACGAAGTTTTCCATTGCCTTTTCATAATTCTTTCCATTCTGGTCAAAAAACGGGGTTGTCAGGCGGTTGATCCAATGTGCGGTTTCTCTAACGTTGGCCAAAGCTTCATCCAGGGTTGGTTCCTCGTTTACATATGAAAGCAGCCACGGTCGTGGACTGGTTAGCGTCACATGATCTTGGCGGGGTCTTGTTTTTCCCTGGTTATGCTGACCAATCGGCACTCTAACACCGACGGTAAATGAGTGATCTCTCCAGGGGAGCCAATCAATATTAACGAGAGTCCCGTATCCGAATACCCCGCCCCTGCGGATTGGGTGATCAACCCTGAGAATGAAGTGCGCTTGGTTATCCTTGATATTATAGTCTATCCCTCCTGCAAGTCGAAGTACCGGGCTTTTGAGTGCAACTCGAATGCCGCCGTCAGGATAGACTTCTCGGGCTCCAAAATACCCCTCAACAGTGATGCCCAGCAACCCTATCGCCGGATTTACCA
>JAZFZJ010000253.1:0-2020 GCA_036443915.1 Nitrospirales bacterium | reverse complement strand
GGTGAGAGGGGTTGACCTGTCACGTTTTGAATGAGTTCGGTGGCCGGGTACGTTCGCCCCCAATCATGAATATGGTCATTGAGCCAGCCTTTCAATGGGAGCAAATTCCCCTGACCTATGGCTTGCTCGAGATCGGGGAAATCCTGCCGAGCCTGTCGAAACAAGATGGCTGCATATAAATTACCGAGTGTATAGGTGGGAAAATAGCCAAAGGCGCCGAATGACCAATGCACGTCCTGTAACACACCCTCGGAGTCAGTGGGGGGAATCAGTCCCAAGTATTCCTTCATTTTTGCATTCCAGACTGTAGGGAGGTCTTCCACGCGTATCCGTCCTTCAATTAAATCTAACTCAATTTCGAATCGCACCATAATGTGCAGATTGTAGGTCAACTCGTCGGCCTCCACACGGATCAACGAGGGAGCCACCCGGTTAATGGCCAAATAGAACGAGTCTTCACTCACTAAGCGAAGTTGTTCGGAAAAGGTCTGTTGTAATTTGGGATAAAAATATCGCCAAAATGCTCGAGACCGACCCACACAGTTTTCCCACAGGCGAGATTGGCTTTCATGAATGCCCAAAGAAATGGGTTCACCGAGTGGAGTTCCATAATGCTCAAGGGGTAATCCTTGCTCGTACAGACCATGACCCCCTTCATGAATACAGCTAAAAAGGCAGGAGGGCAGATCGGTTTCAAAGACACGGGTGGTGAGTCGGACATCTGTAGGGTGGAACGACGTGGTAAACGGATGCGCGGATAGATCCAAGCGCCCCCGTTGAAAATCGTATCCCATATGGGTTAGCACCAATCGGCTGAACTGGAGTTGTTTATCAATGTCATAGGCTCGTGACAAACAGGTCATATCTGGTTGGACCGGAGAATTTCGAACCTGATCCAGTAAACGTATGAGATGTGAACGCAAGGTGGCAAAAAGGGGCTTCAACTGTGCCACCGTTGCCCCGGGTTCAAACGTATCCAGTAAGGCATTGTAGGGCGAATCTTGGTATCCGAGGTATTCGGCTTCTTGGCGTTTTAATCCAACGAGGGTGCGTAAGTGAGGCAGAAACATGGCAAAATCATTGGCCTTCCGAGCTTCGACCCACACTTGTTGAGCAAGAGAACATTCACGCTCAAGTTCGTGAACAAACGAGGGCGGTAATTTTTTGGCACGGGAAAAATCTCGCCAGGTTTCACGAAGAAGCGCCCGGGAGGTTTCATTGAAGGAGGTCTGGGTCTGGGGAAGTATCGTTCCGGTTTCGATATCTACAAATGAGCCAAGGAGGGATTCCATATCTGGGGAGATCAATTGATGATGGGCCAGCGTTTGGAGGGTGGCGAGTTGTTCCGCACGAATGCCCCCACCTTTCGAAGGCATGTAGGTTTCTTGATCCCATGATAACACTGCTGCGGCATCGCGCAGATGGTGAATATCACGAAGTTTTGCGTTTAATGATTCAAGAGAGGTTTGATCGGGCATGCGGCCTTCCTCCAGGAAAAAATGAAGAATCGGGGTAAAGGACTGTACGGCACCTATCCAGATATTGGCAATGAAGAACGTTGCCCTTCCCAACACAGCCTGGTGGAATAAACACTAACCCATACCTTGAATTGTCGAAAAGAAAAGGGTTTTTCAAAAAGGCCCGCTGTCTCACCCGCCCAGCCCGTGCACGCCAAGACGTGCCTTTCCTCGGGCAAGGCCACAGGGGCTTTGGCGCCCGGAGCGTACACGGAGTACGTGAAGACGACAAAGGCCCGAGAACGCCGGTGGCGGACTTTTTCAACAGGCCCGTCTAAGGAGAACACGATGAAATCACTAGTCTTGCCGGAAATTGAAGCTTATGCTGAGGCCCATTCCTGTCCTGAGTCAGACGTCTGCCGACGGCTTCGGGAAGCAACCTATCGCCACATGGCCTTCCCGCAAATGGTCGTGGGGCCGTTGGAAGGGGCGTTCTTGAAGGTCATGGCATTGAGTGTTGGTGCCAAACGGGTGCTGGAGATTGGGACGTTTACCGGCTATAG
>JAZFZJ010000252.1:0-10238 GCA_036443915.1 Nitrospirales bacterium | reverse complement strand
AGGGCAACTTTTCATGCTGAAAAGGCAAATCTTAAATCGAGTCTGCCCCCTTTTTTGCCTATTGCTCGTTTCTTTCTGTGTTCATTGATGATCAAAGAAGGTTTTGATCGTTTCCACAACAGACGTGATCTGATCGGAGGAAAGTTCTGGATAAATGGGGAGTGAGAGCACCTCGCACGCCGCTTGTTCGGCAACAGGGAAATCTCCTTTTTTGTATCCCAGCGACTCGTAACATTCTTGAAGGTGCAACGGCACGGGGTAATAAATACGATTGCCAATGCCCTGTTGGGTCAAATGGGCACTGAGCGCGTCTCGCTGAGGTGTGCGAATAGTGAATTGGTTATAGACATGACTGTTTCCTGGTGCGACGAAGGGGAGAGTCAGACGATCATCCAACCCACTTTCCTGAAAGAGGTGACTATACAACGCGGCATTGGCTTGCCGCTTGGCCGTCCAATTGGCTAAATGTTGAAATTTCACCTGGAGAACGGCTGCTTGGATGGCGTCCAGCCGACTATTCATCCCGATCAGGTGATGATGATATTCCGAGCGGCTCCCATGAACTCGCATCAGCCGCAGTCGCTCGGCCACCTGTGCATCGGAAGTCGTAATTAATCCACCATCTCCAAAACCACCCAAATTTTTGGACGGGAAAAAACTAAAACACCCGGTTCGACCCAAAACCCCAGCTTTCTTGCCATTTCGTTCAGCACCAATCGCTTGGCAGGCATCTTCAATGACCGGAACCCCGTAAGCATCTGCCACTTCGGAAATCGCTTCCATTTCTGCACATTGACCAAACAAATGAACGGGAAGAATGGCTTTGGTTGTTGGAGTCAACGTATCTTTGAGTTGAGTAGGATCAAGATTGAAGGTCTCCGGACAGATGTCGACAAACACCGGAGTTGCGTGAATTCGAGAAATGACCCCGGTCGTCGCAAAAAACGTAAAGGGAACGGTGACCACTTGATCACCTGGTCCAATCCCCAATTCCATGAGCGAAAGCAACAGGGCGTCACTGCCCGAAGCTACTCCCACCGCATGATCCGTGCCAATGAAACGCCCTAACGTCTGTTCCAATTCCTGCACTGAGGCGCCTAAAATAAAGCTCTGCTTCGCACACACCTCTTCTATGGCCTTCAGAATCTCTTTCTGAATGCCAGCATATTGCAATGTTAGATCAAGTAGAGGCACTTTCACGATACAAAGACTCCAGAGTTGTGGCTAATGGGAATATTGAATACGCGTATCTTCAACCTATAGTGTTCTAATTTTTCGTTAAAACCCCCCTTACCCTAGCCCCTTCGTTCCTGTTGGGAACGAACCCCACCAATGGGGGCGAGGGATATCTGAAATGTCTTCGTGGAAAGTTAAAATACCATACAAAGGCGGTTGGGCCACTCAGCACTCATGGGAGCAAACCATACCAACAACACCTGGCGATTGCTATAGGGAACCATTCATGATGCTCCCACTCCTTGTGGTGCCAACAGGGCTAAAATGACGGCATAGCGAAACGCTTTCCCAAGGAGAATAAAGAGCAAGGCCTTTATCCAGGAAATACGTAACCATCCCGACGCAACACATAACGGATCACCCAGAAACGGGACCCAGGATAAGAGCAGAACCGGACTTCCCCATTGACGTACCCGTTCGACAGCCTGACGCTGGGGCGGTTTGGATAGCGCAGTCAGGGGATATCTCCAACTGATCATCCACCCCAAACCCCAAGATGTCATCCCACCCAAGGTGTTTCCTACCGTGGCCACAGTCAAAAGACGCCAAAGAGGCGTGTCGCTATGCGTGGCTAAGGCTGCCAACACCACCTCTGAGCTGCCCGGCAACACCGTGGACGACAAAAAGGCACTCAGGAATAAGCCGAAAAGGGAAAATTCTTCACCCGTCATTCCAGCTCATCCGAGGTTAGGCCGATTCATCTGCCCTGCGAATCGACTGAAATTTCAGGTTGGCATCATAGGTGATCTCAAACGTTCCCTGGATGCCCTGATAGGATAAAAAAGGGCGTAAGACTCGAGCCGGAAATTGGACACTACGGCCATCGCTCGCATTTGCCTGGACATTTTCTACGATGCCTTGGTAATACACTTGGAAACGTTCAGGTGAAATGTTGAGTCGAACCGTGACTGTTTGCATACTAACCTTTTTCAAGTAGAACCAGGAGACAAGATTCCTTGCTGAGGAAAGTGGTCATCATCATCGTACTCATGGACCAACTAACCATTCTTCTCTTATGCTTTGAACCAATCAACGTGATGCGCCATCATGCGGCCTGACACTTAAGGAAATGTTGGAAAAAGCCGCCAGCGGCGTTCTCAACGCTTTGCCGTCCTCACGTACTGGCTCGTACACTCCGTGCGTCAATCAACGGGGAGGCCCTGCGGGACCTCGCCAACGATTTGCGGCCCTTGGCCTGAGAAAAGGCACGTCTTGGCGTGCACGGGCTGGACGGGTGAGACAGCGGGCCTTTTTGAACATTCCCTCTTCCTTTTGATGCCAGATAAGGTTTCCCAGCGTGTTCGATGCTGAGAAAATTGTTAATTATTCAACGGACCCCTTAACCAATTTTTTCAAGTACAATACCAACACATGGACTCTTTTCACTCACAGTGTGCCCACTCATACTCAACCAACGCCCACGTTCACTTCCTGTATCATGCCAGACTATAGCCAGGAATTACTCCTTATCCGGAAGGCCTTCACCGTGGCAAGCGCTCGTATTAAAATACTGTCACAAAAAGGCTTAGGGATCAAAGTGAAACCCGACGGATCACCGGTAACTGATGGGGATCTGGAAGTGAATCACATCGTCCAGCAAATTCTTGGGAACGCCTATCCCAACGATGGCTGGCTGTCGGAAGAGTCACCGGACAATCCAAGCAGATTACAAAAACATCGCGTCTGGATCCTAGACCCCATTGATGGAACCAAGCCCTTTATAAAAGGCCTCCCACAGTATACGATTTCGCTTGCCCTTATAGATCGCGGACAACCTGCCCTTGGCCTTATTTTTAATCCCGCTACTTTAGAGTATTTCTGTGCCATTCAAGGTGCCTCGGCAACCCTCAATGGTCAAACAATTCAAGTCCGAACGGGACACAGTTCTCGCATGACCTTCCTGGTAAATCCGTGGCAGGTTAGCCAGGACACCCTTCGGGGCTGGCGAGCAGCAACCCATTGCTCGCCACTTCTAGGATCCATTGCCTACTCATTGGCCCTGGTGGCGGCAGGACATGTAGACGGCGTGATCAATGTCAGTCAACAACACGAATGGGACATCGCCGCAGCCCTGCTCCTGGTCCAGGCCGCGGGAGGAATTGTCGTCGACAAACATTTGAAACCTATCATCTGCAATCAACCCAATCCTGTGGTGGATGGCATCATTGCCGCTCGCCCAGATGCCCTTCCTCACATTCAGGAATTATTAAAAACACTCAACCGCTAGTTGCATCCACACTAGAACTTCATCAGGGAACTTTTTTTGGCTTTTTCCTTGACCTGCATGACTGAAACGGATGGCCCCGCCTTCTTATACCCATCATCGCACATTTCATTGGTAGGGTTTCATGATGTTATTGATCGTTGCTCCCTATTTTTTACTGATGCGTGACAATGGTCTCATATTCTGTCTATCAGTTCCCTACCAAATTCGCCAGATTTTTCTCAAAGGGCTTTCGATTACGAAGACAGCTCTTCCGCCCAAGCCTCCCATAATCATCAAATCCCTCGGTTACATTAATCTCTGAGGGGATTTAACCGAAAAAGTAGATCAGCTACCACACTCATACTACGTCAAAAACTCGGGAACGACGGGACAACGCTCTTGTTGAAGACCGCTCTTGTCAACTATGGAATTAGGTAGGGCATTATGCGAGGGGCAGTAAAAAACACCATCAAGGTCCTCATGATAGAGGACGATTCTGCCCAAACTGAAGCCCTCAAGGAAGCCCTTATCGTAGCCCAAATTATTTGTGTGGAAATCCACGAAGCCGAAGATGGCGAACAAGCCATGGCCTTTTTACATCAAGAATACCCGTTCATGGATGCCCCACAACCTGATCTCATTTTTTTATCCAATCATTTACCGGATCTGTCAGGACACCAAATTATCAAAGAACTTCAACGGGATCGTCGATTACACAACATTCCGGTGGCGTTATTTTCTGATCATGACCCGAAGAGCTCACAAAATTTCCCATACCCCCACCATTGCCATTTGTTTAAACGGCCGAATACCTGTGATGAATGGATCTATGTCCTGCGATGTATTGAAGATGTATGGGTGACGCTCCTAAACATGGCCGGTAGACCCCATATTTAACGGAGCATTACTGGTCTCTTTGTCGTTGAGACAACCTCGCCGTTTTTCGGTTTCCTCCAGCAACCATTTTAAATTCATACAATCTGGATTCCAGGGAACCATTGAATAAGGGAATCTTGCGTGACGGGGCCAATCGCATGCTTTTAGGAAGACGGAAATCGGCCGTCAGAATATACACAGCCCAACCAGCAAACTGCTGCTTTAACAGATTGCCGAATTTTGGGTACCACTGTTCAAGTTCTGAACGACTCCCCATTCTGAGCCCATAGGGAGGGTTGGTCACGATCAAGCCCGTTTTCCTAGGGGGAGCGACATCCAAGGCATCCCCCTGATTTAAGGAAATACCCGAGATTCCCAAAAAATCGAGATTCCTTCGAGCCCTGTCCAACGCGTGTGCATCCTGATCCACTCCAAAGAGGGCAAGTTTGGCCTGTGATCGTGTTACATCCGATGATGAATTCCGCAGGGCTGACCAGATGGATGAATCGAACCAACGGAAATGCCGAAAGGCAAACTGACGCCCCCTTCCGGGAGGAATGCCCTTAGCCATCAAGGCGGCTTCAACCAAAAAGGTGCCGGCTCCGCACATGGGATCAAGTAAGGCCTGTTCACCCGTCCATCCTGCCAGCCGAAGAATACCGGCTGCCAAATTCTCGCGAAGCGGTGCCTCTCCCACTTCCTTCCGCCATCCACGCTTAAACAGCGGATCCCCTGAAGAATCCAGATACCACACCACCTGCTCTTCATCCACAAACACCACCACTTGGATATCAGGATTGCGTTTATCGATCGTCGGACGCTTCCGTGTGGCTTGAACAAACCGGTCACAAACCGCATCTTTCACGCGTAGGGTTGCAAACTCAACACTCGTGAGGGGTGACTGGCGGGCAACTAGGCGAACTTTCATTCGGCATTCCACCGAAAACCAGTCCGGCCATGGCATTTGGAAGGTGAGGTGATATAGATCATCCTCATGACGATACCTGCCCTGGCCCACGCGCCACAGGATCCGGCTGGCAATCCGACTTTCTAAATTGAGGCGATAGCAGAGGGGAAATGATCCCTGGCACTCCACGCCGCCGGGAACAATTCGCACGGCCTGGCCTCCCAATACCTGCAGTTCCTGCCCAAGCAAATCTTCCAAGCCACGCGGACACGTCGCAAAAAATACTTCCATACGTTAGATGAGATGGTACAGGGGGGAGTAAGGCAGCAAGAGCGCAGGAAACAATTTCCTATTCATAGAGATAGGTCGGTCAAGGCTCTCACCTCTTCAAGAGACGGAGCAACACTCCGTTAATTCAAGATAATGGGGTTAAGCGTCAACGGATTGGTCGGGTCGGGGTGGCGAAAACGAAAACCCTCGGGTTCTTGGTAATCGACAGTTAGCCCCTCAACCCGGCGCGTACTTGAACCATCAATCGCGATAGTTAATCCTTGAATCTCAAAAACGGTATCCTCGGACTTCGTGGCATGTTCCAACGTAATGGAAAAAACCAGGGTCTTGTCATCTTTGTCACGAACAGCTAGTCGGACAATGGGATCATCGGGATGCTCAACCAGCAGCCCTCTCAATTTCTCCACAGCCGGTTTCGTCATATGTATCATTCCCTCTTTTCCCTCCTGCCCCCTCGCCTCTTGAAAGATTCCATGAGCACACCCACAATCCCTCTTCCGAGGGCACCTCTTCATCTGAGATTCTTCAATTAGTACATCAGATTACCATCTTCAGCATTTATCGCGCAGCATAGACTTCAGGATTGGCACAGTGCGAGAGCATATCTCCGCGCAAACCAGCAAGCAGGTTTTCGACAGCCATAAAGGCCATTCGGGCCCTGGTCGCAACGGACGCACTTCCCAAGTGTGGAATGACGAGACAATTAGGAAGGGTGAGAAGCGAATGTGAAGCGGGAAGCGGTTCCGGATCCGTCACATCTAAAGCCGCACCGGCAATCGTTCCTCTATGCAACGCCTGATACAACGCCTCCGTATCAACTATAGCGCCACGAGCCGTATTCACTAATACACTTGATGGTTTCATGAGTTGAAATTCAGGTGCACCAATCAAGTGATGGGTGCGGGAGGTCAGGGGGACATGGAGACTCACAAAATCTGATTGGGCCAATGCGGCCTGCAAATCCACATATTCTAACAAAGGACGTACCTGTTCCTGGGAACTCATCCCTTCTGAAGTCAAAGATCCAGGAGAGTTGCTCACCTGAGCAGGTGACCGTACAGCCAATACCTTCATGTTAAATCCTTGGGCCCGTCTGGCCATGGCTTGTCCAATCCGACCAAACCCCACAATGCCCAAGGTCGCCCCACAGAGATCCTGCCCAAGCAAGAGATCAGGGCTCCATTCCTTCCACTTACCCTGTCGAACATAATCAGCACCCTCCACAATCCGCCTCGCTGCAGCCATGAGCAAGGCAAAGGCCAAATCCGCAGTGGCTTCGGTCAAGATACCAGAAGTATGCCCAACAGGAATACCACGTGTCGTACAGGCTTGAATATCAATATGGTCATATCCCACAGACATGGTGCTGATCACTCGCAGTCGCTTCCCAACCTGGAGAACTTCCTGATCGACTTGATCCGTCAACAAACAATAGAGCCCGTCCGCCTCCGCTATGTGGTCTAATAACCATTCTCTGGGAACTGGGCAATCGGCCTCCCAACAGACCACACGTGCATAAGCCGTGAGGTGATTCCATACTTTTCGAGGAAGTCGCCTGGTAACCACGACCGTCGGAAGGGACATCCCTACCCTCTTTGCCTTTCTTCACTCCAAAGGTTCTCGGATCGCCAATCCAGCCCTTTACCAGAAAATAACGGACACTAAAAAAATCCCATAGCAAAGACCATTGAACACCAAGTGTATCGGCTTGACCGGACCACGACGGACCATCCAGGTTAAATACGAGGCCGCCACCAGAGTCATGGCCATCCCCATGAGAATTTCCCGTTGAGGCACCCACGCCGTCAACATAATACCTAAGGCCGGTAACAAACTTCCTTGAAAGACCATCGCCCCGGAAATATTCCCCACGGCCAATGTATCCCGACTTCGCCGAATCCACAGCACGCTGTTGACTTTTTCTGGTAATTCCGTCGCAAATGGAACGATCAGGAGCGACAGCGTCAAGGCTGAAATACCCCATCGAGGAGCGAGTTGTTCAATCCCATACACAAATCCTTTAGCCCCTAAGACAATCAACCCTAAGCCACACCCCAGTTGAAATAAAATGACCAATAAATTATCAGGCAATCCGACCTTGGTGACATAGAGCGGATGATCGGCTTCCGTGCCATGCCCTTCAACCACCAAATCTTTCGATGATCGGATGGTCTGATAGAGATAGGCCACATAAAGCCCAACCAAGCCACAGGCCATCCCGCCTCTCACCCCCACCCACTCCTGCGGAACAAAGGTCGCCAGCACCCCGATACAAAAGGCCCAATTAAACCAAAGCAAATCACGGGCAAATCCCGTTGGCTCAGGATTCAACGTTCCCTGCCACCCCCTGGACTGGGCCGCAAAAAATCCCACCAGAAAAAAGGCCAAGGTCGCAAGCAACAGTGGAGCTCCTAAAATTGCCCCGACTGCGACTTCATGCCGTACCGTTTCCGACCCAGCTCCTAGTAGAAGGGCAAACAGTGGAACCATGGTCTCGGGCATCGCGGTTCCAACAGCCGCAAAAATCGACCCCGTCACACCTTCCGAAATGCCTAGTCGTTCTCCAAAATGTTCCAGGCTGTTTGTAAAGGCTTCGGCTCCTAACAGAATAACGACTAACGCCCCTAGCAAAATCATGGTATCCATCGTTAAAAAGTATCAGCCCCTCGGAATAGCATTTTGGAATACATACAATTTGAATTTATCTTATTTTTCAATTTGTTAGGTAAAGAATCTCTCATGGATCGTCTATCTGAAACCTTTCCTTCTTACGAAGTCGTTTCCTAATCTTGCTATCCCGAAAATTTTTCTTTTAAACTGCGCCTATGGAGACCATCACCACTGGGCTCATTCTTACCGTAGGGACCATTCTTGTCTGCCTCGCCACGCTCCGATGGTGGCGGCACCGTCGGGCTGCAAAACTCGCCGATAAACTCCTAGCCGAGGTCCTTCGAGGGAAAGACGGTTTTCGTCGGTAACCCCCTCTGCCTCCTTCCCATTTTCCTCAAAAATCAAAACTCAGTTGCATAGGATCCAAAAGGTTTTCGCTCTGAGCCTTTAGCCCTGACCCTGTGTCATCTTTTTGAATGAAATTCTGTGGTTTTTCCAAATCCCTTTCTACCAATGTTCCTCCGCATCGACTGCAGATATGCCGGGAGGGAATGATCGTACGTCGCTGCCGATGATAGTCCATTCCGCAGTGAAGGCACTGCCAAGCATACCGATTCCTGGCGCCCACCACTTCATCTAACTGATGACGAACGGTAATCCCAAGCCCGTCTCGATTCATACGGTCCATCATCATCCGAAACTCCTGACCATGCGAGGGACGCCGCTTTCGAATATCAAACTCCCACTGGTGAATCATTTCATGCGCCAACGTGCGCCGGATTTCTTCTTCCGATTGATGGCGAAGCAACAGCGAAGAGAGTCGAATGACTCGAGCAGAGCCATGGCGATAGGCAGAAGACACCCACCGGCTTCTCGGCCCGACCTCACTGACAAACAAACCCGTGGAGGCCGTTAACCGGGAACTCCATTCAATCGAAATGGCCGGTAACCGATTCTCAAAATACCGGAGAGACAATCCCTGCCACAGGGTTTGCAAGTGGGCTAGCGGCACAGGCCCCTGACAGGAAACACCAGCGGGAGATTTCACCAAGATTTCCGGGAAGGTTGGCTATACATGACGTAGTGGCTATGTTACCATTTTTTCCGCATTTCGGAACAAAAACTTTCCGTCAATCCTGTCAGCCCATTTCCCCTATATTCAAAGCCTGATGGTCACAGCAGAATCGAACAATGATGTTTCCTATATGCAGCTGGCCTTAGAATTGGCGAATCAAGCCTATCGTGCCGAAGAAGTGCCAGTGGGAGCGGTGCTGGTGAAAGACGGGACCGTGCTCGCAACAGGATGGAATCAACGAGAAGCAACACAGGACCCTACGGCCCATGCTGAACTCCTGGCGATTCGTTCGGCCGCCACGACACTGGGATCATGGCGTCTGACGGGAACCACCTTGTATGTCACGTTGGAGCCCTGTGCCATGTGTGCGGGGGCTATTATTCAATCACGAATTTCGTGTTTGGTATTTGGAACGTGGGATCCAAAGACGGGCGCGTGTGGATCCATTTGTGATCTTACAGCAGAAACCCGATGGAATCATCGGGTCACGGTCCATTCAGGAATCTTAGCCCAGGATTGCCGAAATCTTTTGCAAACCTTCTTTCACCACCTGCGAGAATCCCAACCGATTGCGACCTAATCCTTCTGTCGGAGAGGTGCGAGAGTGGCCGATTCGGACGGTCTCGAAAACCGGCACCTATGGGTTACGTTAACCCCTTGAAAACACACGAAAACCCTTATCAACACAGGCGAACCTGCCCCTTCCGGTATACCCCCAGTTACCCCCCAATACCCCCGATTTACCCGTGCATTCCACTACGCTTTTCACTACGTTTTTAGGGAAGGCTTTTCCCAGTATTGCCAACGTAACGCAGAATCTATCCAGAACATTCAATTCCTATCCCTTCTATAAAGTCATCCCACTTGAAAAACGTGAGTGTTTCAGATACCGCAAGGCTGGATGAGTTTTTTGACCATACGCGGTTGCGTGAATAAAACACCAAGGTAAAGCAATTGGTGGCGGAATTGTTGCTCAATTTCCCAAAAGAAGTTTTTGGGCCAAGTATATAGTTGGAAACCTGCCTTAGGCACGTTGC
>JAZFZJ010000251.1:0-21583 GCA_036443915.1 Nitrospirales bacterium | reverse complement strand
AAGAAACTAAGGAGAATTCGAAACACGGCCCCGATGAATACAATTGAGTCAGTGGACAACCCGCTTTACAAACACCTACCGAAATAAAATCTTAAACATTAGACCGGCGCATCCTGCGCAACAGGCCCTTCCCTGGGAAACTCACATCCCAATCATTTTGTGCGACATTAAACCTGATTGACCGAAAATCGTCAATGGGGCCACAGGCTCAGCACATTTACTGTTACATCAATATTAAAGAGGAGAGAGTCTAATCGCCGTCGCTTCCGCGGTGTCGGATGAGTTTCAGAAATTCTTCGCGCGTTTGTTGTTGCTTGCGGAAGACGCCCAACATTTCGCTGGTGACCGCAATCGTATTTTGTTTTTCCACCCCTCGCATACTCATACACAGATGGCGGGCTTCCATGACAACCCCTACCCCATGCGGTTTGAGTTTGTCTTGGAGGGTATGAGCAATTTGTACCGTCAAGCGTTCTTGAACCTGCAACCGACGACTATAGGCATCCACGACACGAGGAATTTTACTCAGCCCCACCACATGTTTGCGAGGAATATACCCCACGTGGCACCTCCCAAAAAATGGCAGTAAATGGTGCTCACAGAGGCTAAAAAAATCGATGTCTCGCACGATGACCATTTCATCGTATTCGATAGGAAACAGGGCTCCATTAAGCAATTCGTCGATATCTTGTTGATAGCCTTTCGTCAGATAGGCAAACGACTTCGCCATTCGTCTTGGCGTATCCTTTAACCCACTCCGTTTGGGACTTTCACCTAGATTTTCCAGCAATTGGGTAAAAATATCTTCTAAATTTTCCAGATTTGGCGTACTATGCACTTTAGGCTTCTGAGGGGTTGGAAGGCGTGAACGTGGGATAGACGACCGTTTTTTGGGAGTCGGCATGCGTTTTCCTTTACTCGGCATTGGCCCCTTTTGGCTCACCAACATATTCAAAAAAATTGTCTCGAGTTTCAATTACCCCAATTTTTTCCAGGTGCCCGGAGGGAATCTGATCAACCAGAATATCCCAAATCAAGCGAGCGAGATTTTCCCCAGTCGTGGTCAGATTTTGAAAGGCCGGATCAAAATTTAAATGTTGGTGGTCAAAACGCGACACAATGCTGTCGTGCACAAGCTGATCCAACGCATCCACATCCGTGATCATTCCTGTGCGAGAATCCAATTTCCCACCAACCGTAACCTGTACCGTGTAATTATGCCCGTGTCCATTAGGATTGTTGCATTTACCAAAGATTTTTTGGTTGACGTCATCCGGCAATGTATCGGTGTGCAACCGATGAGCCGCACAAAACGTATAGTTGCGAGTAATTGAGGAGACCGAAGACATTGTGCGAGGAAAAACTGTTTTCCTTTACGCCTGGAAAGAGGTATCGGACTTTCTCAGCATGCTTGAGAGCTTCTCAGCCAGACTGAGGTGGATTAGAGCTGCTCAGGCTGATCGGGGGAGGTCTCCCCCCATTTCTCCTCGGGGACTTGGACAATGACATCGCCCATCACCCGAGCTTGACAACCCAGCCGACGGTAGGGCTCGGTAAAGGCTTCCCGATCGAGTAAATCTTGTTCTTCGAAGTCTATCTCGGAGAGATTTTCCAGCCCTGCAATCACATCCACCCGACAAGTCGTACAGGAAGCATTACCACCACAATCGTGATCCAACGGAAATCCAAGCTGCTCGGCCGCTTCCAATAACGACATATCGGCTGACACCTCTCCGCTTTTGCCTTGAGAATGCAGAAATGTGACTCGTGGCATGATCCCCTCTCATCACCCAACGCCAACTGGAGCGGGTTTCATGGGACACCGCCCCAATCGAAGATGTTCTTCAAATTCATGGCGAAAGAGCCGTAAACTATTTTGCACCAACACGGCAGCGCCAGTGACCAAGGTGCAAAAGCCGGTTCCTTTGACAAATCCACAAATTTGTAGCAATTTGGCCAGGTCTTTTTCCTCTCCCTGCCCTTCTTCAATTTTCTGCATCAACGTGGCCAACTCCTGCGTCCCTATTTTACACGGAGGACATTGTCCGCACGTTTCCTGTTCAAAAAAATTGGAGAACTTCAGCGTTTTCTCCACCATACAGGTGGCATCATCGACGACAATCACACCGGCAGATCCCAACCCCGTTCCCGCCTTTTTCAGAGAGTCAAAGTCCATTGGAAGATCCAACTGATCAACCCCCACCATCGAAAACGATGGGCCGCCCGGGAATATCGCTTTCACCCCACGGCCATTTCGTACCCCCTGGCCACACACCTCAATAAGATGTCGGATCGTCGTCCCTAGGGGCAGTTCATAGACACCCGATCGATTCACCGCCCCACTCAAGGAAAACAACATGGTCCCCGGTGTGGAGCTGGTTCCCACCTCTCGAAACCATGCCGCACCATTTCGTAAGAGATTGGGGATATTCGACAACGTTTCCACATTGTTGACTAACGTCGGCTTCCCGTGAAGGCCAAATTCAGTAGGATAGAATGGGGGCTTTTGTTTTGGTTGCGCTGGACGGCCCTGCATCGATTCTAACATGGCCGTTTCTTCGCCGGCCACGTAGCTGCCATACCCATCAAAAATTTCAATATCCAAACTCAACTCGGTTCCAAGGATATTCTGCCCCATCATGCCCTTGTCTCTAGCCTGGTCCTTGGCTCGCTCAAAAATAGCCTTTTCTTCAGAGAACTCATGGTTGAGATAAATGTAGGCTGCCTTGGCCCCAATCGTATACGCCGCAATCAGGCAGCCTTCTAGAAGCTGATGGGGATGATGCCGAAGCAGGTAGCGATCTTTAAAGGTCCCGGGTTCATGCTCTCCGGCGTTGCAGACAAAGTACCGCTCTTTGACTCGATGATTGAGGACTTTGTCCCACTTGAGACCAGTCGGAAATCCGGCTCCTCCCCGTCCGCGAAGATGGGCCTCTTTCAAGACATCAATGATCCCTTGGGGGTCATTCTTGGTCACGCACGCGATCCACCCTTCGTATCCCCCATGCCGGCGATATGGCTCCAGCTCCCATGGCTCACCAGATATTTCGCGCAGCACCCGAGGCGCAAACCCTTTATCCACCAGTATCTCCTTTTCTTCCTCTTAGAAAATTCTTATATGACACATGGAAACACAGAGTTACCTAGTTTATTTTCACACCGCCCACTATACGAACGGGTCCTCAAAGAGGTCAAGCGCTGAAGTCCAGTGACAAGGAGGCCCTGCTTTTGGAATAGGACGGAGAGGGGCGACAATACCACAAACGGTTAAGAGCCTAGTTGGCCTTTTCCATCATCTGGTCCACTTGGGCACACAACTCTCGAACAGCCTTTGCTGAGGCTTCCAAAGCCGCGTGTTCCTGAGGGGTGAGCGCATATTCGATAATGCCCTCAGCCCCGCCAGATCCCAGTTTCACCGGCACGCCCAAAAAGAGATCATGGAACCCATACTCCCCTTCGCACAATGCGGCGCAGGGAAGGATTTTCTTTTGATCTTTGGCGATGGCCTCCACCATCTCAACCACCGAAGCCGCAGGGGCATAATAGGCACTCCCCGTTTTCAGCAGATTGACAATCTCCGCTCCACCTTCCCGTGTCCGCTTGATTAACGCGTCTAAGGCCTCTGGGGAAAGCCATTCGCTCACGGGTCGACCCGCCACCGTCGTATAGCGATTGAGGGGAACCATCGAATCACCATGGCCCCCTAACACCATGGCATGAATATTTTCGACAGACACCTGTAAAGCTTCCGCAATGAAGGAACGGAATCGTGCTGAATCCAGCACACCCGCCATCCCCAGAACACGATTCCGAGGAAATCCACTAACGCGGTACGCCACATGCGTCATTACATCTAGAGGATTGGCAACAATGATGATAATTGCCCCAGGAGACCGGATGGCCGTTTCCCGAACAACAGAGGAGACAATATTGGTATTAGTCGCTAACAATTCATCGCGACTCATACCCGGCCGTCGTGGGATACCCGAGGTAATCACGACAATATCGGAATCCTTGGTGGCTTCATAGTGATTGGCCCCGGTCACTGCTGAGTCATACCCACAGACTGGCCCAGCTTCGACTAAATCCAGAGCTTTGCCCTGTGGCATCCCTTCGACAATATCCACCAGCCCAATGTCGTACCAATTTTTTTCAGCTAGACGTTGGGCAATAGACCCACCCACATTTCCGGCACCCACCACCGTCACTTTCACTCGCCTCATAACGCCACCTACCCCTTTGAGGATTCCAACCACGTGTGTTTAATCATCGTCATGGCTCGCCCACCCTGCGACTTTAAAATTGATGGTACACACAAAATTATCCCCATCGTAAAAATTCACCTTAATCTTTTTCTTCCCATATTCCCGGGCTAAAAACTCTTCAGGATGGTCGATAAATTCCTGATAGGTCCCCGCCGCGTAACCGCCCAACTCTTTAAAGGCGACGATCATGCCAGTTTTGACTTCCTGAAGCATCTTGGTCGTACAACGCGGGAAGATCTCCCAAAACTTTTCGCGGATTTCATCCAGAGTGGGCTCGGTTCGCTCTTCTCTTGATTGACGATCTTTGCGATCAAATTTAGCTTGTCGCCGAACATACGGATACTGATGCCCGGTAAAGAGTTTATAGAGCCACGCAGGCACCTCAGGCCTCAAGGTTGAATCGGTCATTGGATTGTCCCGTCTCCTTACCGAGCCGTTAACCGTTGATAAATTTTGGGCAACTGCGTGGGAAGCGAATCGACCTCATCAACAATCAAATACCCAATTTCCCCATACATGCGCTTCACATAGTCCGTGGCCGTCTGATCAATGGTGATACAGAAGGGATGGACTCCCTTGAGGCGTGCTTCCCTAAGAGCCATTTTGGTGTCTTCCAGGGCATATTCATCCGCATACTCATCATCCAACGGCTTGCCATCACTGATGAGGATGAGGATTCGGACTTTTGCGGGTTGTTGCATCAACCGGTTCGTGGCATGGCGTATCGCTGCACCATCACGATTTTGTTGTCGAGGTTTGATTCCACTGATTTTCAGACCGACTCGTCCGCCAGCCCGTTGATCGAAATCCTTGATCAATTGAATATCCACTGACTGACGCGTTTTCCCAGAAAAACCATATATGGCATATTGATCGCCAATAGCCGACAAGGCCTCCGAGAGCAGAAGAAGACCTTCCTTTTCGAGCTCAACCACGGGACGAGATCTGGCCCCTATCTGACGGCCAGTGGATCCACTCATATCCACGAGGAAAGCCACCGCCACGTGCCGATCCCGTTTTCGTCGAGTGGAATAGACCTGATCCGAGGGATCATTCCCTAGCCGTCGGTCTACCATCCAGCCCACCAAGGCATCAAGGTCAATGTCCTCCCCATCAGATTGGCGGCCCATTCGACGAAAAGCTTCCGGACGAATCGCTTCAAAATACCGACGAATCAACCGCACAATGGGCCCATACGTTTGAAAGGTTTCATCCACGAAATCTGGTGAGCCATCAAGGCCAGGTTGCTCGATGACCCGACACCATTGTGGCCGGTAATCACGAACGAATCCATCCCATTCCTCATACACATACTCACCCGTTTCGAGTGAGATTCCGCCTCGTCTCTTGCCCGAATGGAGATGAGGTTGAAACCATTGCTGCATGGGAGTTTCACCAAAGACCGGTTGTTTGGAATCTTGCGTTTTCTCTTGATGTAATGAGGAAGCACGATCCTGACGTACCGCAGAATCTCCTCCGGTGTTTCCAGCTAGCCCACCTGATTGGTTAGGAAGAGTAAGCTGTTCGGCGGAGGATTCCCCTTTCACTTCACCTTGGACATGATCGGGATTCATGATGCCCCGATATCCAAAATTATTCAGCGGTTGGTATTCATCCTCAAGATGTTCAGCGGCTTCATGATGGTCTCGTGCTTCCGAAACATCTGCAGCATTCGGAGAAGGTTCTGGTTCTTCATTTTCCTTAACCAGTTGGCCAATCCGACCCTCCAATTCTTGATAAAGCCGATCGGCGAGTTCTACCGCATCATCGACCGTTGCCGTTGGACGCAAAATCGTTTGTGCCATGGCCCACACATCATCAATCACCTCTTGTAGTCCTGGGCGGGTAAAGTCCTCTTTGGTAAATCCGGCAAAATACAACAACAAGGCATCCAGTACGATTTCACGCGCCGTCATTCCATGCGAAAACGTTCGAATGTGTATCGCTTCCTTGACCAAAGCCGCTAAATCTTCTTGCAAGCCCGGGTATTCGTGGCAAAGCAAATAATCGATCCGGGCATCTTCCACAATTTCCCACAAATCCCGAATGATATTCGGCTGAGGGTATCGTTGAAAGAGGGCTCCTAAATTATTGACGGGCACATGACCATCACTTTCGCCTTGTTCGTAACGGGTTTGTACGCTAAGGGCCAACCCTTGTAGTACCTGATTCGACAGCCGATAGGTTCCGAATTCTATATGCCCCACTTCATGAGCTACCATGATGGTATACCAACGCCGATTGCCTTCACGAGTTGCCGACCGCTGCATGACCAACGGGAGATAAATCGTTTGCCTATCCGCACTCATCTGCGCTCGCTCTGAACGATCTCTAGTTGGTGGGGTATCTGAACCCCTTCCGATTTCTGGAAGGGCCTCCAAGTTCACGTCCTCCCCACACAAGGCTCCGGCAAACATTTTCAGAGACCGCGCGACTTGCCGAAGCGAGACCCCAGTCATGGCCTGCTCCACAGCCAAACAGGCTTGACGCGTCTCCAACCTAAAGAACGCCTGCCCTGCTTCAAGGCTATATTCAAGGGCTTCCATTCCCTGCCCAAACCATGCCTCAAAAACTGCCGTGTCATCCGCTGATCCTTGAAGACCAACCACTTCAGTTACTCGTTGAAAATACGCCAGAGTAATGACAGGATCCCGATCGGCTACGAGAAGCCCGAATTTCAACACTCGCACCTGCCACTCTGTCGAAGGAAGACGTGCCAAGATTCCTGGTGCATCAGCCAGAAACGCGACGGCTTGTTCCGGCGACCGATCGGCAAGAGTAGAGCCCAGATCGATGACCCGCTGTTTAACTTCGTCCTCGGAAATAGTTAAAAACAAGTTAGGACTACTCCGGAAAAACTCTAAGATCCCCATATAGTCTGGCTTTCCAAAACTATTTTGGACCACCAACTTTATACCAAACCCAATCCAAGACTTGGCCGATTCCAAAGGTATGGCTTTGGCTATAGCGGGGCACTCTCGGAAAAATTCATTTCCCAACACATAATTCCATTCCGCCAATTCCATACCCAATTGTGCCCATTGTTGAATGTCTGAAACGGATATATCCTCCCACAGTTGCGGGACAACCTTGAACCATTCATACGCACATTGCGGCGCGACCTCTGAGGCCCCATCCGCCAATTCCAACACATGGGTGAGAATTTCAGTCCTTTGGAGGTCATTTTGCAAAAAGCCCAAAATAGTTGGGCTTTCCTTAAAGTACCGCAGACCTAAGGCACCTGAGGCCTGTGTCAGCGTTATCCCTAAATCAAGCCAGGGGATCACACTCGATAAGCATTTTCTTCGGTTCACATCTCCCAGAGCCCTGACAGCTTCTCCCTGTACTTTGGAGGAAAGCGCCCCCAGTTCATTCAGGAGCTCTAAAACAGATTCTCGTTGGCAGACTTCTCCCAATTTCTCAACGAGAAATTGAGCTGTTGCCGCATCGAGACAGTCTAAAAGCAGTTCCTGAAGGTTATCATTTGGTGATGTTGAAGACATGAATCGTACAATTAGATGAGTGAGGTGTGCTTTCTCAGTACCCGGAACTTGTCCCCAAAGGTATAAAGGGACCTAATTTATTGGTTTCCCTAATAAGGCTGGGCATTATAAAAGTGGGGTAGAGGGATGTAAACCAACCAAAGGAGGGCTTGAGATTCTTGAGGAAGCCTTTTCGCACCCTTTTCATCGACAAGGCACCGAAAGAGTGAGAATTACGGTTTTTTCTTGGCCATAATTTTGAGGAGGGTCTCCCGGATTTCCAGGAGAATTTTGCCTTTGATGAACACCCGCTTCTGCCTCGAACTTGCCCCTGACACTATTTGCACATGTTGTTGTAACACACCAAATTTGTGAGCCAGGAACTGACACAATTCCCGGTTAGCCTGGCCCTCCACAGGGGAAGCCCCAACCCGAATTTTGAGGGCTTCTCCATGTTGCCCCACGATTTCCGTTTTGGAAGCTCGTGGCTGGATATGAATACGAAGCTCGACTCCCTCAGGTCGATCCCTCAAATAGGACTCAATTCCCATAATAGAAAACCCAAAAAAAAATCCATAAAATAGATTATTTTATCGCAATTAAATAAACCTGATATTTACCAAAACAAAAGGAGAACAATTCCATAAAACCCATAATAAATCATTTTATTTCAATGTCTTAGTAAAAATATTCAGGCCTTGACAGGGCAAAGATTTACTTGTAAACTTATTTAAATTTGAAAACTATTATCATTATCGAATTCTAATACAGAAATCATCGCACATATGTACATCTGCCTCTGCAAAGGTATCAAAGAATCCGATGTCCGGGAGTTAGGACAGAACGGAATTACCTGCCCCAACAAACTTGCGGCCGCCCTAGAGCTCAACGACAAGCAAAACTGTTGTGGCCGGTGCATCAAAAACATTTCAAAGTTCGTTGAATTGGCCAACGAAGAGTTTTCCTGCCCCGCATCCCCGGTAATGGTTTAAATTTTCCTTCCCCCTTCTACTCTGTCTTCATAAACTAGAAAAGGCTTACTGGGGGCTCATACTTCAAACTCTACATCCTCTCCCCGTGGTTGTGTAACCTATTCTATTTAGGAACTCACACTGGAGATTCTGTACAGACCCAAGTTCATGGAAAATGGGGGGGGTAATCCTGAACCTATTCAAAGAGTTGTTTTTAGCAAACAACTACCCTTTACATTCCTTCAAAATCGAATATCTAATGTCCCAATCCCCTTCCACCGCATCCAGCAACCTAGCCCAATTAGGACCAGGACCACACTGATGACCATGTAATCCTTTAGTCTCAATTTCTGCACTGCGTAAAAACGACGTGTGGCTGAAGGATGAAATCCTTTTGATTCGAGGGACATGGCAAGGAGATTTGTTTGCCGAAGAGCATGCCCAATCAAAGGAACAACCAATGGAACATATTTACGGATTCGGCCAAAAATTCCACCTGACGTCATATCTAACCCTCTGGATCGTTGAGCCTGAACCACACCGATCCCTGCTCCCAATAACATCCCTACCCATCGGAATGCCAAGGAAAACGCAAACCCTACTCGAGAGGGCAGTCCTAATCGCTGAGACGCTAACGCCAGTTCTTCTACCGTTGTGGTAGAAAGTAACCAAATCCCCCCCCAGAGCATAATGAGTAATCGCAATCCCATTCCCATCCCGACCAGTAATCCTTCCCAGGTTACCCCCAAGCTACTCAAAACTGGCACAGGGGTCATGCCTTCCACGAAAAACGGCCACAAGACCACGCTATAGCAAAAGAGCAATGCCGTCAGCACCCAAGTTTTTTTCACATTAGGGCCAGCGGAGGAGACACCCAACATTCCCATGACCACTCCAAAAACCACAATCAGGTAGGCTGGGTGTGAAAAACACATGGCTAAGATAAATATGCCCAGCACCATGAGCGTTTTGGTGCGACCATCAAGTTGATGCACCCACGTTTTATTGGGGAGATACAGTGATATATTCATTTCAATTTTCTGAACAACTATTCACGCCATGCTCGAAATTCCTTATCCCCTACCTTCCAAGCTAACCCCATCGCACTAGACTCATGAAGACCCTGTCTGAAAAGATGCTTTCACTTCATCGACGGTGAGCAACGTCTGGCCCCAACGCTGACTAAATTGGGTAATCAGAGGTACCTTTAAACCGACGGCTTGCACGAGAGAGGCCATCGAAAAAATTTCTCGTGGCGATCCTTCTCCTATCAACCGTCCTTCTTTCAATAACAGGCATCGCTTCGCATAGGTGGCCACAAGAGACATCGAATGGGTAATCATCACAATCGTATGCCCCTGCTGATTCAGTTCCCGTATCATGGCCATCATCCGATCAGTTTCCACAGCATCCAAACCAGTGGTTGGCTCATCAAAAATCAGAATACTTGGTTTAGTCGCTAGCACGGAAGCCACGGCAATCCTTTGCCGTTCCCCCTTTCGCAAGGAAAACGGATCTAATTGACCACTCCTCTCAACATTGAACCCCACGGCAGACAAGGCTTCTTGCACTCGGATTTCCACCTCGTGTTCCGAACACCCAATATTGGTCGCACTAAAGGCCACTTCCTCCCAGACTGTATCAGCAAAAATTTGATGATCAGGGTTTTGAAAGACCAACCCCACTCGCTTCACCAATTCATTCATCGGTGTCGTGCGCGTATCAAGACCATCGACCAATACCCGACCATGCGTCGGAAGTAAGAGTCCATTGAGCAACCGCGCTACGGTGCTTTTTCCCGAACCATTAGGGCCCAGCAAAGCAAGAAAATCACCAGGGTAAATAGAAAATTCCACATCGTGAAGCACAGACGATTCGGCATACCGAAACGAAACCCCTTCGACTCGAAGGCATGGAGAGGCCTTTCGATCCCAAGGCTGAAATTGGTTCGCCAATCCAGGCGCACTGTCCAGCACGGCTGACGGAGGATCGATGACAAGATTCAAGGCATCTGCGCGAATCCACGCCTCTTCAACACTGATAGGCAAAGGATCGACCCCTAACCCTTCAAAACATTCCGTCAGCCCCCAGGGTCGCAAACCCCATTGCCGCATCAGACTTGGGTGACGTAACAGTTCATCTGGCTTTCCCTCCCAAACAATATCCCCCTCATCTAGCACAAGCACTCGATCAGCATAAGACAGGGTTTCATGATCATGCTCTGTCATCATCATACTGAGCCCTTCCTCTCTGAGATGTCGCAACACCTCCCGCAACTGTTCTCGGCCAGCAGGATCAAGGTCAGACCCAGGTTCATCTAAAACCAACAGGGTTGGTTCTTGCACTAAGACGGACGCCATCACAAGCCGTTGCCGCTGCCCGCCTGACATGGCCATTGGATCCCGATCGTGGCACTGCTCCAACCCTACTCGAGAAAGCGCATATGCAACTCGTTGTTGCATCTCAGCAGAAGAAAGTGGCGGATCACGATATTCCAAAGGATGGAACAACTCTCCCTCCACCGTCGTCGCAATCAATTGGGTTTCAAAATCCTGAAACACCAAGCCGACTCGCCCCGCCTGTTTCCATACCGGATCGGCTACCGTCTCTCGCCCCTGCACGCACACCACACCAGAAAAGGTACCAGCAATCAAATGCGGGATCAGTCCATTACAGGCATAGCAAAGCGTGGACTTTCCTGATCCACTACGCCCTAGCAACATCACAATTTCACCAGGATGTATGGAAAAGGACACCTGCCGAAGCACGGGAGTGGATTGGGAAGGATAGGTAAAGGATACGTCCCGACAATCCAACACCGGGAAGTTGGACTCCGAAGGGTCTGAATCGGGACCTCCAACTGCAGGTGTTTCAACACCCTGAAAGTTAGGACCCTTAGTAGAGAGGGAGGGATAAATATCTTGATAGCGTAATCGCCATCGTTGGACGCGTGGGTAGAGAAATCCCAATAACGGAGGGCCCAGCACCAAACCCATCACAATATTATTAAAAAAAATCGCCGGAGCCAAAATGGCAAAAGGCAAGAGTCCTAACCACTCCACTCCCCACCCAATCATGCCTGCACAAGCTGCAGAAGCGACAAGGCACACCACGCCAAATTCCAATCCTTGGCGCCAAGATTTCACCACTGGAGGCCGTCCGGAGGAAAGCCAACCTAAATGTCCCCACATGAGATAAGGGAGATACCCGAAGATAAAATTTCCTAAAAAGCCAAAGACACTGGCCGGGCCCAACGTCCCAAAACAGTCACCGATAATATTTCCAATGCCTGCACCCCATGCGGCCGCAGGGCCAAACAAGAGTGAAGCGACAATGGGAATGGCATTGGCTGGCCGTAATTCGACAAAACCTGGAATAATGGGAATGCCCGCTTTAAAGGGGATGAGAATGGCTGCATAAATCGCGGCGATTTGGGCCGTGAGAACAATCAGGCGCGTATCTCGCCAGACGTCCGTCAGGTCAGACCACCATCGACGGGGATCACTCACCACGTTCGCCACACTCATGGGATGAGGAAAGGTTAAGGAGAAGAGGCCAGAGGGACAAAGGCAATACGTTGATCCGTTTCAGCCTGTAACGGCCCCTCAGCCAGCGCTGCAAGAAAGATATCCCGTAATGGCATTTGATGATCGATGCGGTGTGTTGTCTCCACCAACATGTCATAGCCATCCCCACCATCAGCCACAAAAACATCCGTCACCACAGAATAATATTTCGAAGGATCCACCAGATGACCGCCGACATGCAGGGTATGTACCCGAGTCCCGACGGCAGCCTTGGTATCGTAAGCCACCCGAATGCCGGAGACTTGTAAAAATCGGCCGGCATGATTAGGCCATTGACTGACACTGTTTTCCAAAACCTGACGGAGTACCGAACCTGTCACTTGCAGGGTCACTAACGAGGAATCAAAGGGTAACACCGACAACACATCACCCAGCGTCACCGGACCAGGTTCGATACTTCCCCGAATTTGTCCTGCATTAATCAGGGCCACATCCGCACCCACAGTGGATCGAATGCGATCGGCCAGCAGATTACCAAAATTCGTCTCTTGAGTCCTGATCAAAGGCCGATCCCCATGGAGGCGACCGGAGGATTGTCCCAGAACCCGTGTCGCCTCTCGCGCAAATTGCTGTCGATACCCTTCAAGCAAATGATGCACATTCGGCTCTTCTGGGACCGAAGCCATCACAGGGATGTTCCTTGCCAGAGCCTGCACCAATACACCATCTTCAATGGTCAGATCTAACCGCCCAATGGTTCGTCCTTGGCGGTGTGTCTTTACATACACGCGAGACGGATTCTTGACCATTTCTACTGGCTCATTCATTCCAGGCGAATACAACCCATCAAACCCTAGTGTATGCCCACCAATGATCACATCAACATCTTCAACAGAATTCAGAATCATCAAATCTTCATCCGTATCTTGATGGGTCAGCACCACAATGAGATCAACGTGAAAATTCGTCCGCAACCGACCAGCTTCAAATGTAATGGACGGTATAGAATCTAATAGTGTTAGATGTTGAACCACTTCCCGGTTGAAGGTTTCCGGGAAATTACTTTTGCCAACAATCCCCAAGACGCCCACGCTTACCGCTCCCAATCGCGTGACAAAGGAACGGCGGCACGGCAATTGAAATTCCTTGGCTTGGAGGTTCGTGCAGAGAATCGGAAAATCTGCCAAATCGGTCAAGGTTTGCAGGTGATCCAATCCAAAATCGAAATCATGATTTCCGGCCACCATACCATCGTATCGAATACGGTTCATGGCCTGAATATCCGGGACTCCACGAAACCACGAGGACATCGCCGTGCCAATGAGGATATCTCCAGAATCGACCACCAACACCGGAGCCCCTTCCCGTCTGACTTCTTCCACAATCGTGGCTCGACGAGAAAAGCCCCCAACCAGGGCATCTCCAGACGAACCGAGGGCCAACGCCACCCCATGATGCTCGCTGGAATGCAAAACCACCAACCTTTCAGCCGCGAATACGCCACAGACTGCCAGCGTCAGCCAAACAAACAGGACCCACCATAGAATGACCGCATATTTCATCATCATACGTTTAATTTTGGCCACAGATGGGTCTGTTGAAGGATTCAAAAAAAAATTCAAATTAGTGAATACTGTCCAAATCTCTCAAGTGTCAGGCGGAACGGGGGCTGTTCAAAAAAAGGCTAATCCAGCAAGGCCGCAGGACTCTTGGCGCGCGGAACGTACACGGAGTACGTGAGCACGACAAGGGACCGAGAAGGCCGTTGGCGGACTTTTTCAACAGCCCCAAAATTAATCTCGGGCTAGGGAAGGTCGGCCTCGGGGCAGCGGAGAAATCTGCCGATCAATCTTCTTGGCCAGGCGGGCCTTAAACCGGTCACTCCCTAACACCCACGCCTTATTCGTCGCCTCTCGAATCGCCGTCAGCGTCTCCCCGTTCAAATGACGCCGAAACAATTCCCGATACGCCTTTTGTCGCTCAACAGCCGTTTTCCCCAACTGATGATATAAGGCATGAGGGGTCACGATAATGTCAGATTTCCCCTCCGCATGAAAAGGATAACTTGACCACCGATAACTACGGGGATGGGCCACCATCTCTGCTCGCACCGGATTCAGTTCGATATATCGACAACAGGTGAGAAAAAAGGCCTCAGAATCTATCAAGGTCGCCCGATAGCGTCCTTCCCACAAGGTACCTGTTCGCTGATAGGTTGTATTAACATACTGCACGTACCGCCGCCCCAGCGATTGGCACATCTTCGGCAAACTCTCTGCAGAGGCCGGGGTGACCAGCAGATGGACATGGTTCGACATCAGGACATAGGCATGAATCGCACACCCATGCCGTTTGGATGCCTCCGTCAACCACTTTAAGTACGCATTATAATCAGCCACACTCTTAAACACCCTTTCCCGATTATTCCCTCGCTGAATGACATGAAGTGGAATGCCAGGGACAAAAAATCTAGACAACCGTGCCATATCTGTTCCCTCTTCCTTTCACACGTTTTTCTAAAACCCAAGAATACCAAAAGGCCAATAAACAAAACGAGTCCGACCCTTTTAACTCACCTATTACTTATTCTTACTAGATTTTATAATTTCTTTCTCAGTCTTCCCAACCTTGGGCGATTTTTTCCGAACGGATCTTTTTCAGTGGAGACTTTAATTATACGAAAATATTTCTTAAGATACTCATCATCAATTAATTCCCAGTATTCTCCTTCTTCATTCACGAGGAAAACATCCCCTAACCCATGATTTGGGTTGTAGTAACCAATTCTATAACGGTTCCCCACCTTATCTTTCCATAAGGGAGTTTTTCGATCAGCTTTTATAAGTTCAACAATGGAACGTGGAGGAATAACCTCTTTACCTTTTAGCGCCCTTTTTTTTTGTTGTATTTCTTTTGTCTTTCATAATAATACTAACCTCTCCTGAAGAGAGATTACTTTAAGATGTAGCTAAGACACCAATGCAAATTTAACTTTATAAAATTTATGAGGGTACATCTTGAATTAGACCATCCAACCCATACTTTTTTCCTGAATCAAGCCCTTTTCTCTGAAAGACCACCTAGTCAGTCTTCACGCAACGAAAGCCAGTGTGGGCGTGGGGATAGCCTTGCCGAAACCAATTCCGAAATGACCGGCGCAGTAATCGGCCGGCCGTATGAGGACCAGCGCCCTTCACGACATAATGGTCCCGGTTAAAAAACCGCGCCGAATATCCCGGGTAGGTGGGGAGAGGAGAAAAGCCTTCAAATGGATGAAAAAGGGTGGAGGTCCATTCCCATCCATTACCCAGCATTTGCGCCACACCAAACGCGCTGTCTCCTTGAGACCCCGTAGTAACTGGAGAAGGATCCCATGCTTGAAAATTAAAATTCCCATGATCCGTATTGGGTGAGGCAGCACCCCATGGAAAGGCTCGCTCTTCTCCGAATGGGGTTCCATAGGCCGCACGATGAAATTCCGCCTCCGTGGCCAAACGCATCCCCTTCCACTCGGTATAGGCCTGCGCCTGCCGATGTGTGACATACACCGGCCATTGAAGCGGCAGAGGCACATCCTGGAACATGGTTCGTACCACCCACACATCTCCCTGCCGTTTCCAAAGAGCTGGTGGCTCCCCACCCTCCCGCACAAATTGTAAATATTGTTGATTTGTCACTTTATATCGGCTGATGGCAAAGGTCGGGACCTCCACTTCATGAACCCCAAATTCGTTATCCCACCCAAACCCTTCGTCTGAGTGACGCCCTAAGCTCACGGTGCCGGCCGGAATATCTACCATCGCTTCAAAAGCAGGCGGTTCATCAGAAAGAATGAATGCGCCTGAGGGTTTTAACTTTAGTTTGGAATCCAAATGATGAAGTAAATACGCATTGGTTTCCGCATGCATGAGACGATGTTCAATCGCCATCTGAATCGTCGAGCCCGGCGCCCGATCCAACACGCCATCTACTTCTTGCCGCACGCGGGCCTTGTATCGTTGCACTTCATCTATGGTTGGCCAGTCAGAGAGGTGATCGGTGGGAAGATTACCCTCCGCCGGATCGATCCCCGCTTCAAATAATTGATCAAATGTGGCATGGAAAGCCGGAAGACCCAACGTCCACCGACACACATGGTTCCAATCAAACGCTTCCAAATGGCCCAAATAAAAAATCAGGCGATGTCGTTCAGGAATCGGTCGTTCATACATCCCCTCAGGACTGATGAGAGCAAACAAGCTGTCCGTACGGGTCCGAGCTTCTGTTAATTCCTGCCGAAGGTTAACCACATCGGTCATGACTTTTCTCACTTAAAAAAATAAGATGAATATAATAGAACAAAAAAATACCCCTTACGAGGTTGTCAAACTATACAGAAGTCCGAGAAATATCGAAACATCCAATCGGAATTTCCCAGAATTTCCGATGATGAATTCGGGAATACCCAGGCATTTCCTCACCCACTCTTCCCATGGCCTACTGACTAGCCACTCTTTCCGTTCCTTGGTATCCTAGCGTGAGCATACCCTCCAGTATTCGACATCATGAGACACGATACCTCACCTGATTTTATTTCTTCGGCTCTTCTCAATTTTCCTGTGTTCCTATTCCACGATTCATGTGATGGCTCATGAAAACATTGGCACTCGAAGCCCGTCGTGTCAGCAAGCAATTCCCTGATGGCACCCATGCCCTCGAGCACATTGATTGGGCGGTACAGGAGGGCGAAACCGTTGCGCTCATTGGAGAGAGCGGCTCTGGGAAAACCACACTTTTGCGACTCCTCAACCGGTTAATTGAACCCTCTTCGGGAATGATCGTCATTCAAGGAGAACCCGCCACCGCACATGATCCCATTACCCTGCGACGAGGCCTGGGCTATGTGCCCCAAGATGGCGGGCTATTCCCTCACTGGACTATCGAGCAAAACATCTGTCTGGTGCCTCAATTACTCCAATGGTCAAAGGACAAACTGGACCAGCTCGTGAACACCCTCTTACCTCTGGTAAGCCTCGATCCGAATCAGTTTGCTGGACGATATCCCATTGAACTGTCCGGAGGTGAACGCCAGCGCGTGGCCGTAGCACGCGCCCTTGCAGCCGACCCACCCATTATTTTACTGGATGAACCCTTCGGAGCCTTGGACCCCCTCACCCGTCAGGAACTTCAGGAACAATTTCTGTCATGGAAACGTCAACTAAAAAAAACCATGGTTCTGGTCACCCATGATATAGCGGAAGCGTTTCGGTTAGCCGACCGCATCTCTATCTTAAAAAACGGGCACCTGCATCAAATGGGTACGGCCCAAGAACTCATGCAGGCCCCGGCTACCCCCTATGTCCATTCGCTGATTCAGCACTACCACTCCCATCTATCCTGACATGCGTTCCTTTAAACCCACCGCACGTCGATGTTTCGCGAGACAGATACTAATCGTAACCGGAATGATCTTTTTTGGCTTGGTCTGTGCTATTCCTCTCTCCGCTTCACAGCAAAACACCATCGTGGTCGGTTCAAAAAATTTCATGGAAAATCGACTCCTGGCCGAAATGTTTGCCCAGCTTATCGAAACCCACACCAACTTACTGGTTGAACGTCGTCTGGGGCTAGCTGGTACTCATGTGTGCTTTGAAGCCTTACGAACTGGAGGGATTGATCTCTATCCCGAGTATACGGGAACCGGCTTGGTCACCATTCTCGGACAACCACCCATGGGGGAAGCCAATACGGTGCTCAATCGAGTCCGTGCCGAATTTTTGGAACGATGGAACCTGTGGTGGTTAGCACCATTAGGTTTTGATAATTCCTATGCCCTGGCCCTTCCCCGCAAACAAGCCCAGGCCCTGGGGCTTCGCAGTATTTCCGATTTGGTCCCTGTCGCTTCCTCCATGAAAGCCGGATTAGGGTTTGAATTCATTGAACGCGCCGATGGATTACCCGGGTTAGCACAACACTACGGTCTTCATTTCAAATCTGTTGTGGGCATGCAACAAACCCTTAAATATCAGGCAGCGGCAAAAGGAGATATCGATCTCCTGGATGTGTACACCACGGATGGTCGTTTGGCCGTGTATGATTTTGTCGTGCTTGAAGACGATCGGCACTTTTTTCCACCCTACGAAGCCGCCGCATTGGTACGCGGCGAAACGCTGGAACAACACCCGAAGCTGGGACGAGTGATCAGTCTTCTCGCGCACGCATTGAATGCCAAACAGATGCGAGCCTTCAATCTGCGCATTCAAGAACAAGGCGTACCCGTGGCCCAAGCAGCCCGTGAAGCCTTGCAACACCTTCAGCTTGTTTCGACCAACCAGGAGCCGACCCAAGCCACTTCCCCCAAAGCTTCCTCCTTCGTTTCCGTATTATGGGAATCACGGGCCACACTGGCCTCTCGCACAATGGAACATTTGGGATTGGCTGGGCTGGGACTTTTGCTGGGTATTCTTGTGGCTATCCCTCTAGGACTGGCATTAGAACGCTATAGAAAAAGTGCCGAACCGGTGATTCGCACCATCGGGATGATCCAAACCATCCCCTCCATCGCCCTCTTAGCCTTTATGATTCCGCTCTTTGGCGTAGGACCACTCCCAGCCATCATGGCCCTCTGGATCTATTCGCTCTACCCGATTCTTCGTAATACCTTTTCAGGGGTGCGCGACGCCGCCCCGCATGTGGTCGAAACCGGGCGCGCCTTAGGCATGACCGAGTGGCAAGTCTTACGGTTCGTGCGCCTTCCCCTTGCCGCTCCCACTATCATGGCCGGCATTCGCACTGCAGCCATATGGACAGTGGGCACGGCCACCCTCGCCGCGTTCATTGGCGCAGGGGGTTTGGGGGTGCCGATCGTTTCCGGACTTCAGCTAGCAGATGTGAATTTAATTCTCTCTGGCGCCTTACCCGCAACATTGTTAGCACTTGCCGTCGATGGCCTGTTGGGGGGGATTGAACGAATGGTTCGGCCAAAGGGATTGGAACTGGCTCGCTAAGTGGCCCTCCAAACATTTTTGCCCGAAATTTCTAGAATCGATGAAGGTCTATTCGCCATCTCTAGGAGTTGCCTCGATATCGCATTACCGGTATAGTGTTTTCATTGTTCACATACGTCACGTTCCTTTTGTCACTTCCTTTCATTTTGCTCCATATTCTTCATTTCATGTTCAAGGGACATTCCCAAAACCATCGCGAAAGAACCCCAATCGCTTGTAGCCTATTTTAGGAAGTCTGATTGGGAGGACTGTTCCTTTTAACTTTCCCCATTTGTTCTTTTCGTTCCATTTAATCGGCGTTGCCACACGCTTGACGGGTCCCCACTAACACACGGCTGGTGGCTGGCGCATCATCACGAACCAGGAGGAGTGCATGAAAACGAAAAACCAGGCATCCATCACCATTGATGTACCAATGACCAGGGAGGACCCTGAAACATTGCGAAACGTGGTCAGAGGTGGCCTCTTGGCGACGCCTAAAACATTGCCCTCCAAACTCTTTTACGATGAACGCGGCTCCACTCTATTCGAACAAATTTGTGAGTTGCCCGAATATTATCAAACCCGAACCGAGCATCAACTCCTCACCACATGGGCCGATGAAATCATTGCCATAAGCGGGGCGGATGAACTCGTTGAATTAGGTTCGGGCGCGGCCACCAAAACTCGCGTCTTGCTTGATGCCATGGCCCGTGCTGATCAATTGCACTACTACGTGCCCTTCGATGTGGATGAAACCATCGTCCGGCGGGTTTCCGAAGAACTTGTCCAGGAATACCCCGGTCTTCAGATTCACGGCGTGGTGGGAGATTTTCTCGTGCACCTTCAGCACATCCCGGAGGGTGGGAAACGATTGGTCGTCTTTTTGGGTGGCACGATTGGCAATCTGCCACCCACAGCCGCTCGGAATTTTTTAACCTCGGTATATGCCGAAATGACGACTCATGATTATTTCCTTCTAGGCATTCAACTTATCACGCATATCCCACGGCTCGAGGCGGCGTACAACGATTCACAGGGGATCACCGCCAAATTTAATAAAAACATTCTTCGAGTGTTGCGCAAAACCTTTTCCGCACAATGCAACCCAGACCTTTTCAGTCATGTGGCTCGATATAATCCGACCGATCATCGAATAGAAATGTGGCTTCGATCCAGCCAAGATCAAGTATTTGAGATTCCGGGTCTAGACCTTATCCTGGAATTAAATGATGGCGAAGAAATCCGAACGGAGCTGAGTACAAAATACGATCAGGCCTTGGTGGAAGACCTCCTCACGACGTGCGGATTTGAGACCATCAAATGCTACACCGACCCTGACCAACTCATTGGACTGGTCCTTGCCCAGAAGCCGTAAACGCATATGATTATCGTCCGGGATTCCTCAATGGCTGATTGCCTTCCCCGCGATATCTAAGTGATCACTCGTTTTCATTCCACTGCCAATGGTGTATCTCAACGTCGCTGGACTTTCTCCTTTCAAACGGGAAGTTCATGAAGAGGTGACAGCCACCCTCAAAAAGTTTAGCCAACTCCTGTACTCCGAAGCAGGAGTTGACTATTACCGCCAGACCCTTCAACGTGCACGTCAACAGCTTGCTGAATGGTTACATGTAGAAAATTCTCAACAGATTGCTTTTGTACCCAATGCCACCACGGCGAGTTGGCTCATTTTATCTCGTCTCATCTGGAAACCGGGCGATGGCCTTCTGACCACAACCCACGAAAATTCCACCGTACTTAACGAAATCTTCGCGTTACGATCTCGAGGCGTTGCTGTCCACTCACTTGATCCAACATCCCCATCTGAACTTCTGACACAAATAGAACAACTCCTTGCCTCCGCAAGAATTCGTGCGATCGTTATCAGTCATGTGTCACATATTGATGGACGAATCTTTCCCATCGAACGCATCAGCCAACTTGCTCGGGATCATCAGGTATTATTGATCATTGATGGCGCTCAAGCCGTAGGACATATCCCGGTCAACCTTCGAGACCTCCACGCCGATGCCTATTTCTTCCCTGGGCATAAATGGTGTGCGGGGCCCATGGGAACCGGCGCACTCATTCTTGGTAAAACTTTTTCGGAGCGTGACGAAATAGCAAATTCCAAAGAGGAGGAAGAACCCCACCCACCTTGGGCAGGCTTTGAACTCGGGACGCAGAACCTCGGGCTCATCGCCGGATTTGCCAAAGCCTGCACAATCAAACAACAGGAAGGATTACAAACCGAAACCTTGGAAGCATTCAGGCGGGAAGTCAGACACACATGTTCCATATTACCGGGTATTCAATGCCTGGAATGGGAGGGGCCTCACGCACCAGGAATATTTTCTTTTCAATGTGTGG
>JAZFZJ010000250.1:0-3981 GCA_036443915.1 Nitrospirales bacterium | reverse complement strand
TTGACAAATGAACTCACGGCGATTAATCAATATTTTCTGCATGGAGAAATGTGTGGAAATTGGGGGTACGACCAGTTACATAATGAAATTAAAAAACATGCTATCGATGAAATGAAGCATGCGGAAGCCATCATTGAGCATATCCTGTATTTAGAGGGGTTTCCCAATCTGCAGCGGTTGGGAACGCTTAAAATTGGGGAAACTGTTCCAGAACAATTTAAGTCTGACCTGGCATTGGAGCGGGAAGCCGTGAAACTCTTGACTGAGGCCATTACCCACTGTGCCAGTGTGGGGGATTACACGACCCGTGCAAAATTAGAGGGCATTGTGACAAGTGAAGAAGACCATATTGATTGGATTGAAACGCAAATGGAAACGATCAAACAGGTGGGAGTTGAAAATTACCTGAGTCAACACATGCACTAAGCGGCGTTAACCGTTTTTAGTATTCGAACAGGGCCTTTCGGGAAGAATCCTCATCAATCCCGAAAGGCCCTGTCTGTTATCTTTCTAATTTTTTCCTGCCTTAAAGCTATGTAAACGTGTTTTTCCCCGTAGCCTGCTATGGGAATCATTAGGAATTTTGAAAATAGCTATAACCCAACAACCAGGCCGTGTGTTGGTAGATTATCGTCAGACCAAGAATGGTCGTCCCGACTCCCACGCAGACTTGAAGGCCGTTATAGATCTGTGTCAGCGAACGAGCGGAATACCAAAGCGGGATAGCCATCACACAGGAAAACACCCCCATGCCTAGAGTTGAACCCAGGCCAAATACCATAATATACAGGAGTGCGTGTGTGGGAGAAATGGTGGTGTGAAGAGTGAGGAGGACAAGGGCGGCAGATCCGGCCATCCCGTGCATTAATCCCACCAGCAATGCCCGGTACGGAAATCCATGGAGATGGCAATGGGAAGAGTGGTCCAGCTGATTGTCTCGAACATGGGAATGGGCATGAAAGTGGGGTGATTGATTCGGATGTTGGTGCATATGAAAATGGATTCGTTCTTGCCGCATCCGACGAATGACATCTAATCCTAAACCGACTAACATGACGCCGACTACACTCTCCATTCCCCTGGCAAATTGATCGGGTATGACCGTTCCCACTATCAGTACGATCGAACTGAAAGCCAGCAGGGTGACAGAGTGTCCAATGCCCCAGGCAAGCCCCTGTTTCACGGTTTGTGAGACGGTACCTCTCCGAATGGCCAAGGAAGCGACCGCTGCCGCATGGTCGGCTTCTAAGGCATGCCGCATTCCCAATAAAAATCCCAACCCGAGCAGTGTAAACATGAAAGAGGACGTGCTTTCTTTAAAAGGGGAAATAAGAAAAGTGCCGGTCTCTCTCAGGCGGTGTAACCATGAGGAAACTTGGCTGTTCTCAGACAAACATCGATCTTAGGTAGAGTAACTAAATACTAGGGGGTGTTCATCAGAAAAGCAAATGAAGGAAGAGGGCAAACCCCTTATGGGGTGAATAGGTCACAAGCAATGCGATTTCAGGGAATAAAAGAGGGCGAGACCGTTATTTTCCGAGGGCGCGGTCAAGATTGAAGGCGGCACTGATGAGGGCCAGGTGGGTAAAAGCTTGTGGAAAATTTCCCAGGGCTTCCCCATGATGACCGGTTTGTTCAGCGTAGAGGCCTAAATGGTTGCCGTAGCCGATCATTTGTTCAAAAAGGAGCCTTGCCTCATCTAATCGATGCCGGTCCACCCGACCGGCTCGAGTGAGGGCTTCCACTAACCAAAAAGTACAGATATTAAAGGTCCCTTCCTCACCACTGAGACCATCGAGGGTTTCCGTAATGTTGTAGCGATACACGAGCCCGTTGGAGACCAATCCACCTTTCTCTGGGGATTGAAGGGTGGCATCCAAGGTTTTCAGCATACGCGGATCGGTCGGTGACACAAAAAAGACCAAGGACATCATAAGGTTGGCAGCATCCAGTGAATCACTCCCGTACCGTTGTACAAAAGCTTGTCGTTTGGTATCCCAGCCCTTAGCCATGATTTCTTCATAAATCCTATCGCGCACTCTCAGCCATCGTTCTCGATCGGCAGGAAAGGATCGCTTATCAGCTAATCGAATGCCACGATCCAGGGCTACCCAGCACATGAGTTTGGAATACACGAAATGTTGCTGACCACCTCGCATTTCCCACACCCCTTCGTCGGTGCGTTGCCAATGATCACAGACCCAATTAATAAGCCGTCGAAGATGTTTCCACAAATCATAGGAAATGGGGGTTCCGTATTTATTGTAGAGATACACGGAATCAAGCAACTCCCCATAAATATCAAGCTGTAGTTGATTGTAAGCGCCATTGCCGATGCGGACAGGGCCGGACCCGCGGTAGCCTTCCAAATGATCAAGGGTTTCCTCGGTCAACGTATGGCGTCCATCAATCCCGTACATGATTTGTAGAGAATCGTCTGGGTTTAATTCATGACAGCGCGCTTCCAACCAATGCATAAATTGGGCAGCTTCCTCTGTAAACCCAATGCGGAGTAGGCCATAAATGGTAAAGGCGGCATCGCGGATCCAGGTGTAACGGTAATCCCAATTGCGTTCCCCACCAATTCCCTCAGGGAGACTACAGGTGGGGGCAGCGACAATGGCGCCAGTGGGTTGAAAGGTGAGAAGTTTAAGGACCAAGGCCGAGCGATGAACCATTTCACGCCATCGACCGGAATAGGTACATTTCGATAACCATCGTCGCCAATAGTCAACCGTCTGTGTAAACAACTCTTCGGCATGGTCTTCGGGACAGAATGAGCTAGGGGAGACATCCTCTTCTAGATTTTGCAAACAAAAATCAATCACTTCGCCTTCCCCTACCACGAACTCTGCGACAATGGCGTCTCCCTCCTGCTTGAGGGGAACCGTTGTTCCTAGACGAAGGCTCAGATTGTCTGAATGAAAGACGGCGCCCTGGGAGCTCAAGGTGATGGTGTGTGAAGCACGGCCGTAGTTGAAGGCCGGACGACATTCCAGCCGGAAAATCATGGTACCTCGGATGGCATGTACTCTTCGGATTAAGCCATGTTTTGTACAGTCTGTGGAGCGAAATCCCACCGGCATGAAGTCGATCACTCGACCAACTCCTGCTTGGGAATGAAAGCGAGTCACCAAGACGTTCGTCTCCGGCCAATAATATTGTTTAGATTTCACCCCATTGGGGGAAGGTGCGATAGAAAACCTGCCGCCTTTTCCATCGTCAAGAATCGCCGCGAACACACTAGGGGAATCAAAATGTGGGAAACAAAACCAATCGATCGAGCCATTCATCCCGACCAAGGCGGTTGTTCGCATATTGCCGATCAGGCCGTAGTTTTCAATAGGTTGGTAAGGCATGATTCTTTTCTCGGTTAATCAAGCCTCAACATTGATACGGCCATCAGGCCAGGGAGTAGAAAGATGGGGATAGAGAGCCGAAAAGAGAAGCCCCCACAAAGTAGGACAGGGTGCCACAAAAATGTTGGATGTACTTATACCGTGAGAATGCAAAGATTGCTAGTCCAAGAGTGGATGTGTTCTAGACATTTTACAGGAGAAAAGGCTTTCGTCTATCAAGACTCCCTTTCTAATGAGAGGGTCAAAAAGCAGTAGTAAAAACTATCCAAGGCTCGGCTAGATCGGTAAAATTTGCCTATACCCAAAAAAGAGATGAAATTCGTGACAGATTTGGGTACATTGGCTTCGTATTTTTTTTTAATGACAGGGGTCTCTCTTACGGGTAGTAGGGGAATTCGATGAGGGTGCGGAGTTTTTGATGTCAATCTATCCTTCCCATGTGAATATTGAGGGCCAGGAATATCTCTTTCACAGCATCCTCAAGGATGATTTCTTTTCTCTCAATATTCTTTACCAAAATCGGGAGAATGCAGGGTATGTCTTGAAGTTGAGCGACTTTCGATTCGTGCTGGGCTGGATCTTTCGTCCGGTGGCTGGATGGATCTCCAAACGGGAATATTCC
>JAZFZJ010000249.1:0-5166 GCA_036443915.1 Nitrospirales bacterium | reverse complement strand
TAAAGCGAAAAGCCAAGGCAAAATTATTCTTGCCAGGCCTCGGCAATCTAGAGTTCAGAGCGTTTGAACCATACCTTTCCTTCCTCCGACTGACTTCCTAGAACGACAATCACGGTATTTTCCAATCTTGAACCTGGCACCGTGGCCGGAAGTCGAATCGTCCTACAAGGAGGTTTTCCCATGAAGACGGCATTTGGTTTATGCATGCTCGCATTGTTTCTTTGTTCTTTGCTTGGCGTGGCCTATGCTGAACGGTATGTTGTGGTGAATGGAAAACGTCTGTCCATCCCCGAAATTCAATATCTGGAGCGGCTTCATTGCGGGCCCATCCCGAATGGGCGGTTTTGGATTAATCAGCAGACAGGGATTTGGGGTTTTGAAAGCAATCCCCGGCCCCAGGGGCATATCACCGACAATTGCCGTCAGCCTCAGCGGCGACCAAGTTTGTCTGAGCGCGGCATGCTCTTTAGCCCCTACGATTGGGTTCGATAAGTTGACCGCTCCATTTAGGAGGATGGGATTTCGATTTTTGGGGAAGCTGTTCTTTAAGGGTCCTTTTGTTATCTACACGTTCAATTTTTCAGGATAACAGTTACCCTACCGGAGGACCGGGGTGGTCCTGAAGAAACAATGTGTTGTTGTCAGAGCCCTCTGATTTCGTTCTCTTCATCTTCTCAGTGTGAATGGAAAATGAACACAAAGAAAACGGTTCCAGACCCCTTTTCCAATTGTTGGAAATTCAATTGTCGTTGACCGAAAAACAAAAATTCCTGAATTCCAGTCTGATTCCTCCCAAAAGCGTTACCCAAACTATGTCCATCATAAATAGGATCATCGCCATTATCAGGAAATTAACTCCCAATTGCCGAACCGTGTCTCCAACTGTTTTGTTATGACTATTCAATGGGTCTACGAATTGGGCTATTGAAAAAACTTGGAAAATGTTGATCTACCATACAATGCAGAAAAATGGGAAAAGTGAAAATTAGAGGTCAGAAAAGTGGTCAAGAAAGGGGTCTGATCTGGAAATAACACAGTTGAAATTGGCCAATCCTGAATACCCAAAGGGGAGTTCGAACCAAAGAAAAGAATGGTCAGAATGGGTGCTGCTCTAGTGTTTAACGGATCTTAATTTCCAGCGCCCAAAAATTCTCTCGGCTTTACTCTTCTTCTTGTACAGGATTGGTGAGTGCACCAATGCCTTCGATCTCAATGGTGACCTGATCGCCACCGTTCAAGAAAATTGGTGGCTTTCGCGCGAACCCCACACCCTGTGGGGTTCCTGTTAGGATGACCGTGCCAGGCAAGAGTGTCGTACCCTCGCTCAAAAAGCTAATCAGTGTTGGGATGTCGAAAATCATATCAGACGTTGTCGAGTTCTGCATGGTTTGTCCATTGAGGATGGTTTTGATTTGCAGATCGTTGGGGTTTGGAATGTCGTCAGGTGTGACCAGCCATGGTCCGAGCGGACAGAACGTATCAAACGATTTCCCTCGGCACCATTGCCTTCCTCCACGGTCTTTCTGCCATCGGCGCGCACTCACGTCATTGGCGCAGGTATAGCCTAGGATATGCTTGAAGGCTTCTTTGCGTGAGACGTTTTTTGTGGATTTCCTGATGATGACAGCCAACTCACATTCATAGTCCACCTCGCCTGGGGCAACCTTAGGAATTATAATTGGGTCGCCAGGGTTGTGTAATGCGTTGAGTGCTTTTATGAAGAGGACGGGATATTCAGGAATGTTGGCGCCCGTTTCCGCCGCGTGGGCTCGATAGTTGAGTCCAATGCAGAGGATCGTGGGTGGGACAATTGGTGCTAACAGTTTCTCGATCTCGACGGAGTGGGCGGCGATGGTGAAGGTTCCGAAAATATCCCCTTCAATGAGTCGGGCGGATCTCTCGTCAATGGGTTCGCCATGCTGAATGTGGCCTGTAGGGTCTCGAAATCGGATGATTTTCATCAAAAAATTTTGCTTACTGCTATTTCATATGTAAGAGAACCTTTGTTATGAAAAGTTGGACAGTCTAGTAATTTTGAAGATAGCTTGAACCGATCCCTTCAAACTTTAGTTTCTCAAGGGTTGGTTGTCTGAAGCACTTTTAGTTCACGTCTTTCCTTCGTTTTTCCTTCCGGCTATGGCTCTATACTACACAGGAAGGACGAAGTCGTAGTGTCCTACTAGTCCATCCGTGATGGTTCCTGACGGGTCGGGAGCGTAGTCGACGATGACACGTTCTTGTTCCTTTGCGGTCAGGTGCGCGCTCTGCACCACCACGTCCTGTGGGAGCAGTTCCTGATTTAAGGAATTATTAGGGATCTGATCGCCTCTGAAGTAGAGTTGCGTGACGAAGGGTGGGAATCCCTTGGGAATAATTTGAAAGTGCAAGTGCGAAGGTCGATAAATCCCGCCTCGCAGATCAATGGGGTAAAAACCGGGAACAATGGTTTTGAACCAATATTCTCCCTGTTTGTTGGTAACCGCCCGTCCCCAATATTGGAAATGTTCATCGTGGGTGCGAGGAATGATTTCTCCGGTTTTGGGGTGCGGAAAACTCGTGTTGCCTTGATCCCCTTTGTGGTTGTATCGGCCAGATGCTGAGGCAGACCACATGATGATAGGAGTGTCAGATAAGGGCTGCATGCCTTGCTTGCCTTGGCCAAGAACCTTTCCGCGTACATAGACCACTTGCCCGGTGGCCGCGCCCGCGCGCCCTTTGACGAAGGTCAGGTCCTGATCGTTGGCTTGGCTGATAGGCAAGTGAACATCGAGATTTTCCCGAATGGCGTCGACCTCGTCTCCATCATCGGGGAAAAAAGGCCCAAGGGATTGTCGCGGTGTTATCTGTGTGATCATGTGTGCAAGGCTGGATTGATAAATCAGTCCCCCAGCGAGTAATCCGACGTAACCTGCTCCCCGTTTTAAGAGGGTCCTTCGGGATAGTCGATTAGGTTCGGATGGCATAGGACCTCCTTATCCAGGAATGTTGATAGTAGGTCATGGCTGATTTGGGTGGATGACACATTGGTGAAAGCATCTGGTTCTCCGCTACAGAATTCGTCTGGTGTTAGGGCTTAGCACTATCATCAACACCAGGCTAAGGCTCAGGAGTTAATCGTTGTCCTAGTCGTCATCATCTTTGTTATGTTTGCCTTTTTTTTGGCCTTTGTCATGTTTGCCTCGGTATTCCTCCATCTTTTTGCGACGCTCCTCTCGTGCTTTTCGAAACGTTTCCAGTTGCTCTGGGGTGAGTAGGGCTTCTATCTGCCCTACGGCATGTTGGCGAGCTTCTTTCATTTGGTTGTGGAGGGCTTCCATTTTTGTGTGTTTTTCTTGGAGGATGGGAAGAATCTTCTCTTGTTGTTCTTTTGTGAGGGAAAGCTTTTCGGTTAATTTCTCTAACTTTGCGGCGGGATTGTGTCCATACTTATGGCCTTTCTCCCCTGCCCATCCTGTTGATACACACAAGGTTAGCGCAAACACCAACATGAACAGGCTCAACACCTGCATCTTAATCATGAGCCTCCTTTTCATATTCTTTTTCGGTTGCCTGGAATGCTCCATTTGTACCTCCTGATCTGAAAACAATGGGTAAAGAGATTGGTGTCGTAACGATGACTTTTCAGTATACCAGATTGACGTGCTCACCAGTCTTCGGTGAGGAGTGGTTATGATTTTCTCCCCAATAGCCATACAATATATCATTCAGTCCGAAGCGGTTGTACCGCGTTTGCTTCCTTGGTCGACACGAAAATTCGGTGGCTAAGAAGCCGCGGTCATAGCTATTTTCAAAATCAACAAACCATGCTGCGTTCCTACCGCATGTGTTCTTGAAATTATAGGATGGCTACAGGTCGTCAGATAAATCCACGGCACTTGGATGTGTGACAGGTGCCTGTCAAGGCTTAAGGCTCATGGGCACGAGGTTAAGGGGTCATTCCATACAAAAGGACATCTATTGTAGCTAAGCGGTTGTGTTGACTTTATAGCAGGTATGGATTCGAGTTTAGAAAGGTACCCGTCTATTCACGAGGTTGCAACGGGAGAACGATACGACACAGGGGGAGTTTATGGCATGGGCTCTTGCTCCGCTAAATCTATCACATATTGCGGAGGGACAAGGGCATTTTGGGGAATTTGTTTGTAGTGGCAGGGCGGAATATCCACTGCTAAGCGCCGTAGGAGAGAGAGAATTTTCATATTGGGTGGGGCCTCACATAACCAGACATGCATGCCCGTTTCTAATTCTTCGAAATGCCGTTTGAAGCGGAAATCGGGTTTTTCCATAAAGTAAGCCGAAAGAAATCCGGTTATAGCCTGAATGACCCAAGGATGTTCTTTTTGGTAACGATAGCTGACGCGAAGCTCTACCACTTGCGTGTTGGGTTCCTGGGTCATGTTGTATTTGGGTTCCTGTTCCGATGAAAGTACAATTCAGACAAAGGCTTCTATTATTAATCTCCACCCTCAAAGGCGTCTTCTTCAAATTCAGGAATAGTATCTTCTTCTTCAATCCCGAGGCCACCTTGAAAAGATTTCCGAATGGCCACAATGTGTTGATGGGTTTGGGTGCCTTCGATGTCCTGACCAAATTGCGCAAGAAACCGATCACATAAATCCAGTCCATGCTGAAAATACCGGGCCAGAGGTCCCTCCGTGACGTGTTGCCAGGTAATGTAGATGAGGAACTCCTGAAACCACTTCGCCCGTGGCAATCGTTCGCCATATTGTTGGAGAGTGTCATAGGCTTGTTTGGCTTTTTGGCCTTGATCCGTGGAAAAAATCTCCTCGGTTTCAAGAATGTCCGTTTCAAGATCTTCTAGTTCTCCCTCCTCTTCGGCTCGGTGAAGAGCTTGTTGCGCAGCTATGGCAGGATCAAAGTTCATAACTTCCTTTCGGTATTTCTACAAGTTTGGAAAATGCCTTGCTCTCAACAAGGTTGAGAATTTTTACATATCTGCCGTTATTCACCGCGCTTTTTCTGAGGCTGGGAAGCAACGGTTTGATGTAAAAATTGCCCCAATTGCTCCAACGCGGTGTTCAATAAATCAAATCCCTTCCATGTTTGCTTGCTGAGTTCTTGGTGGTTCTTCGCCCATTCAAAGGCCACAGGAAGAGGCATAAGCCGGACGGGTCCTCCCATCAAATTCGCCCACAGAAGGCTGAG
>JAZFZJ010000248.1:0-2651 GCA_036443915.1 Nitrospirales bacterium | reverse complement strand
CAATCCCCGCTAATTGTTGGGGCGGTGCAATAAAATATTCTTGATATACCGGCAGAGCCCATCTCACCACCAACAAGGCAAACACGATCATCATGCTCCCAGCCACCCACAACGCCAGGTGCCGCTTGGTTTCAGACATCAAACACCCCCGCATGGCCGTGGTTCCGATCAGGACCACTAGGCCCATCATGAATGGCAACCAGCCGAATTCAACATGAACCGCTGCTGGAAATTCCTTGGTTATCTGTTTGATAAAAAAATTAAAGACCTCAGGGGCGACGATGATCGCAATGCCTAACAGGTAGCCAACTCCAAAGAGGAGACGGAGGGACCATCGAACACCCACCGAAGCCTCTCCCTTGAGGTACCGTTTCCACCACAGTGCCACTAATACCGCGGCAGCTGGGAATAAGGGATAAATGTAATGTGGAAGTCGTGTCGCCGATAGAGTGAAAAACACGAGTAAGCCCACTACCCAGATACTCAGGAAAAATTCCAGATTTTTTTCTTTCGAGGTGAACGCCTGCCCCTGCCAATGGGTTTTCCATGGTTTCAAGGATTGATACACCACGGTGGGGAGAAACGCACTCCAGGGGAAAAACCCCACCAGCAAGACCGGCAGATAAAACAAGAGCGTGCCCCCATGACCTTCCATGGGGCTCATAAACCTCCCGGTCGTGTTGGCCTGTGCCGCAGCCCAATAGGCTTCCCCATGAATTTGAAACATGGCCACATACCAGGGTGCGGCGATCAAAACAACCAGTAACGTCCCCACAATCGGCATTCCCTTATACCAAAATTGCCCCCATTGCCGAGTGAGGGTGAGGTAAGGAATGACTCCAATCAGAGGGATGATGATGCCGACCGGCCCCTTGACCAACATGCCGAGTCCCATGGCCAGGTAAAACACCACAAACCACCACCTCCTGGTATGAGTAGAGGTTTGTAGAGCCTGCCAGAAGCTGTATCCGGCCAGGGTCGTGAACACGACCAATTCTGGGTCGGTGAGCACCATGCGATTAATGCCTAAAAACTCCATATTCAACAACAGCATGACAGAAGCCAGCCATGCCACAGGTGCCCCGCACCATCTGAGCACAAAGCCATATTGGAGTAAGATGAGGCAGAGACCGGAGAGGGCTGAAGGGAATCGCGCAGCAAATTCATTGATTCCCCACAGGATATAGGACCCGCTGATTAACCAATAAACAAATGCGGGTTTGGCAAAGCGCGGTTCGTAATTGAGGGTGGGAGATATCCAATCGCCAGTTTCCAGCATTTCTCTGGCCGCTTCAGCGTTGCTGCCTTCATCCCGATCGGTCAGGCCTAACCCGCCAAGATCCAAACCAAATAACCATCCGCCTTCTAACCCGAACAACCAGATGCCCAGCAACAAAAGGATTGCAATATGGGAGAGCAATGATTGTGAGAAAGTCGAGGGAGGAGGAGGGGAGGGAAAAGAAGCTTGCAAAGAGAGATTATCCACTCACCACTCGCTTCTTAGCACGATGAAGAAGTATGAGGTTACGCACATAGACGATGGTCCCCACGCCTTGTCCCGCGATAAAGACCGGATCAACTCGGTGAATGGCATAGGCCAAGACAATGACACTTCCAATCAAACTCATGTACCAAAATGATACGGGGATATGACTTTCTTCACGCCGTTCAGAGATAAACCATTGGAGCAACCACCTGGAAAAGAACAGGCCTTGCCCAAAAAACCCAATACCTAACCATAGCATCTCTTCCGTTGACAGTGATGTGAAATCCATCCGTTAACAATCACTCACTGGATTGAGGAGGCTTGGATTGAGGAGGCTTGGATTCCCTCATCGTATAGTTCAGACACCGTTGTTGCATCCACCGGACTGCAAAAAGGTCATATAATCCAGCAAACAAGCGGTTGCCAATCCCATATTTAGAAATCCCATGTGCCCTGGGAAAGTGCTGTACCGGTACTTCTGTTACAGAAAATTCATACATCTGTGCCAATGCAGGAAAAAACCGATGCATATTTTTAAACAAGGGAAGGCGCTGAATAACAGTCCGGCGAAATACTTTCAACGAACACCCTGTATCGGAAATTCCATCGTGAATCACCCAATTACGAACGTAATTCGCAATCTTCGATGACCATCGGCGTACTGCATTGTCATGCCGAGCCTGCCGTCGCCCACACACCAAATCATATTGTTCAACTAAGGGCAATAATTTCGCAAAATCATTGGGATCATACTGCAGATCTCCATCCATGGTGGCAATCAACTTACCTCTCGCCTGTCGAAAACCTGCATAAAATGCCGCAGTTTGCCCATAGTTGCGGTCTAGATGAATGGCTACGATGGCTGGCGATTGTATGGCCAATTCATCCAGTAATGGCCCACTGCCGTCCGTACTTCCATCATCAACCAACAGGATTTCAAATGAGGCTGAGGCACTTTCAGACCGGGTCTCAAAGAACTTGAGGAGTTGGCTAGCCAACAAGGGAATATTATCTCGTTCATCCTTGATGGGAATGACGACGGAGATCCATGGAGGTGGGGAGAGGCTCATGAATGGACTGGATGAGGGCACCAAATTGCTCTCTTACAAGGAAATATTGAAAATGTTCAACAGTTGCGTTCTGGGCCTTTCTCTTATTCACCTAC
>JAZFZJ010000247.1:0-6069 GCA_036443915.1 Nitrospirales bacterium | reverse complement strand
CATAAGGAAGACAAATGAATCCAGCTAGCCCCAATCAATTGACCGAGAAGGCCCAGATGCCGGCGTGGGATACCTTATGGCCCGAAACGATTGAACCAGAAGTCTCGAGTCGGACTTTGCATTTGGCGCTTGAGGCGAAATACGCCCAAAACCAGCGATTACATTACCAAATGATTCGACTGGTGAAGAGCCTTCCGGTGGCAGCCTTATTGTTAACCCAGAATAGCCGGATTGTGGCTTCCAACCAATATGCGCAGTCACTGATGACTAACATCGATTGGACGAAACCGAGGAATCGGGCAGATGACTTATGGGGAATTTTAGGGTGGCCTCCGGTTCCCTTTACCCATTGGGAATGGGAAGAAGGGCATTTGTCCTGTTGGGAACACCCCCTAGGCATTCCCGATCAGCCTTCCAGTCTCATCATTCGCTATTTGAGAAATGACTCGTTTCTACAATCAGCTGACGAAGAACATCGCGAACGGTTGGTTGCCATAGGAAATATGACAGGGCGTCTCGCCCATAACATTCGAAATCCCCTAACAAGTATAGAGTTCTTTACCACCTTGTTACGGCGTGCCAAACAAGGAAGTCAAAATTTCCTTGAACTGTCACAGTATCTTCTTCAAGCCATTCGATCAATGAAGGGCTTGATGACGAATCTTCTGATGTTCAGTCATCCGATGCCGCCTCAACTGGAGGAGGTGGATCTCTCCTCGTTGTTAAACGCAGTGAAAGTACTCGCGGCGCATCTTATCAAAAAAAACAATCTGACGATTCACTGCCATCAAGAGAGTGGTCTTCAGACAGTCCTGGCTGATGAGGCGTTACTGACCCAGGCCTTACTGAATATCCTGCTGAATGCCATTCATGCTTCGCAGGTAGGAGGACAGATTGAGATCAAATGCTGGAGGGACTCGATAGCCGAAACCGGCATGACCACCACGGCCTCTGCAGAGGGCCTCGTCTTCAGTATTCAGGATCATGGGTGTGGAATGCCGAGCGAAGAAGTCTCGAAGGTTTTTCATCCGTTTTATTCCAATAGAAAAGGAGGAACTGGTCTGGGGCTAGCCATTGCGAAGCAAATTGTTCAATTACATCAAGGCATGATTACTATCAAAAGTGAACAGGGAAAGGGGACGACGGTCCGTCTCTTCCTTCCGCAGAAAAGGAGCAGGGCATGTTAGATACCGAGTGTAGAGAAGATCAGGGCATCCTAGTGATTGAGGACGATGAAGAGTTACGGATGGCCTTGACGAAAGTCTTGACCCAAAATGGCTATGTGGTCACGGTGGCAAGAGACGGGTACGAAGGCCTTGATCGATTGGAGTGTGATTCCCCGTGGCTTGTTTTAACGGACTTAAATTTGCCGGGGAAAGGAGGCATGGATTTTTTACGTGAAGCGCGGACTCAAGGCTATCAAATGCCGATGGTGGTGATGACGGCGTATGGATCGGTCGACACCGCCGTCGAAGCACTCAAGTATGGAGCGACGGATTTCCTGCAAAAGCCGTTTCCCTTAGATCGTCTGGAAAATCTCATTCAACAACTCCAAACTGAGCGAGTGCAAAAGGAGAGGAATAAGGGACAGAGTCTGAAGATTCGCGGCAAGGGGGAACCGAGTGAAGGCTTCCTGACGCGAGATCCCAAGGTGTTGCAAACATTAAAAATGTTGGAAATGGTCGCGAGCAGCCCTGCCACGATCTTGCTTCAAGGTGAAAGCGGTACGGGGAAAGAGGTATTGGCCCGGCATATACATCGCAGCAGTCCTCGAGCGCAGCAACCATTTGTGGCGATCAATTGCGCCGCGTTACCCGATGGTCTCTTGGAAAGCGAATTGTTTGGGTATGAAAAAGGGGCCTTTACCGGTGCCATTGCCAGACGTTGTGGGAAATTCGAGTTAGCTCACAATGGCACCCTGTTGTTGGATGAAATTGGAGAAATGAGTTTAGGATTACAGGCCAAACTGCTTCGAGTGCTTCAAGAACGAGAGGTCGATCGCCTAGGGTCGAGGCAGCCCGTTCCAATCGATGTGCGTGTGATAGCGACGACCAACAAGAATCTGGCTCTTGAGGTGCAGGCAGGGAGATTTCGAGAAGATGTGTATTACCGACTCAGTGTCATGCCCTTTACCCTTCCCCCACTGAGGGATCGACCAGAAGATATTCAATTGATGGCGGAATACTTTGCCAAAGGGGCATTCCAGCGGAACCGTCGAAATGGGAGTGGAATCACTGATGAAGCCATGATGTATTTGAAGAGTCGGCCCTGGCGAGGCAACGTTCGGGAATTGGAAAATGTGATTGAACGGGGTGTGTTGTTAGCTGGCAATGGCCCATTGCAAGTGGAGCACTTGCGGTTTGAAGAGCCAGGTTTGACAGCAGATTGCATTATTGCCCCGACCGGAACCATTTGGGATATGGAACGAGAGCTAATTTTGAAAACCCTGGAACGACATGGTGGCAATCGAACACATGCAGCCAAAACCTTGGGAATCAGTATTCGAACATTACGAAATAAGTTGAGGGAATATCGTCAACTCAATGGAGGAATTCCCTTGGGTGTGTAGCAAAGGCTAAACCTCAGGTCCGGTTTGGCCGTATGCGATCGGGCTTCAGGATGTCCTGGCAAGCGGAAAATTTTGCCGAAGACGGCAAAAACATCCAGACATTTGGCCAATCTGTGAAACCAATCGGGGAAAAAGGAATGAAGGAGGCGAGTTGGCCAGGGCATGAACGATGGGAGAGGCTTTCAATTGGGAATCACCGAGTGGTGAAAGGTGGCATTGGTGTTGCCGGTTGCTCGAGTGGTCTCAAAACCTATCTGGGATAAGGAAGAAAGTGTGGTGGTAAGAAAAAACGCTGACAAACGAAAGGCAGTGAAGGAGGGTCAGACATGATGATTTCCCCTTGGGATTCGGGAACCCAATTATACGAACGAGCGCTAGATGTCCGAACCGGCATCCATGAAACCATTGCCTCAAATATGGCCAACGAAGAAACGCCAGGGTATAAAGCCAGACATTTACCCTTCCAGGAGACCTTGGCCTCGGTGTTACGAGGAGAAGGCCTGTTGAGCCCGGCGGTCACTCATCCACGACATTTGGGTGCCAGTTCAGAGGAGAGTCGGGTCTTTCAACATACGATAAAGCAAGAGGCTGGAGCGGGTTTGGATGACAATACTGTCAATCTTGAAAAAGAAATGACTCTCATGGCTGAAAATACCTTGCTCTATATGGCCGCAAATCAATTTTTGGGTGGACGGTTTGAGGGATGGAAAGCCGCCATTGAGGGAGGTGGAAGGTGATTACTCAAAAAGATGGGATTGACACGCACAGTAATACGTTGAGGAGGATCTTGAACAATCCTGCTCGGATTTTCCAAGAAGGAGGGATGTATGAGTATTGATCGACTCTTTGCCGTGGTGGGATCGGCTTTGGATGCACAGCGACAACGCCTGAATATCATTGCGGGCAATCTGGCCAACGCTGAATCGACACGATCGCCCAATGGAGGGCCCTATATCCGCCGGGATGTTGTCTTTCAAACAACGTCCACCGACAAACCCTTTCATTCCGTATTTGCCAGTGCATTTGGAGATCCAACCGAGCCAGCAGGTGTTCGAATAACCGATATTATTCAAGACCAACGACCCCTGCGGGTGGTGTACGAGCCAGGCCATCCGGATGCGGATGCCAAAGGCTATGTGCACCTTCCCAATGTCAATCCAGTTGAGGAAATGGTGAACCTTATTTCTGCCACCAGGGCCTATGAAGCAAATTTAGCGGTGTTGGAAACGGGAAAAACGATGGCGCTCCGTGCATTAGAAATGGGTCGATAGGCAGAGCGATGAATGACAGGAAAGGAGTCAACTGATGGATGACATAGGAATCAAAGGGATTGAGGCAGTCCCTGAGCCCTTTGGGTCAACTCCCGTCAAGCGTGCGTCCAAAATAGACCAAGGATTTGGCGACATGCTGAAACAGGCAGTGGAGAGAGTCAATGAGATGCAACACGAGGCTGGGCGCTTGGAAGATGCCGTGGTCAAGGGCGAAAACGTCAGCATTCATCAAGCGGTCATCGCGGGTGAAAAAGCGGGATTATCGTTTAAGTTGTTGATGCAAGTCAGAAATAAAATGATTGAGGCCTATCAAGAAGTGATTCGGATGCAGGTCTAAGTGAAGACGATAGCTATGTACCTATTAAAAAACACGGTGATGGGAAATAGTAAGACTTATGAATAGTCCCAATAGCTATACATGAAAATATCCGTGGCCATGGTCAATGTTAAAACAGCTTTTCTTAAGAAAGGGGTCTATGGGGAAGGCGATGGGTGCGGGAGCTTGTCTCACTGTCTGTAGGCTCCTTTCTTCACTTCCCCAAGAGAATCTATGGCAACGTTTTCAGAAAGTCTTGTAAACAATTTTCAGGCATTAACCCTGGGGCAACGACTTGGAGTGGTGGTGGTGTTGGCGTTGGCCATTGCCACGATCCCGCTATTAATGATCATGGGAAAAGAACCGGAGTTAGTGGTGCTGTTTTCTCACCTTGACTCAGATGACACTCGAGCGGTCATTCAGGAGCTGGGGAAACAGGGGGTCATCTATGAACTGGCGGAAGATGGAAATACCATCCATGTCCCAGCAGAACGTGTCCATGAATTGCGCTTGCAATTAGCCTCGCTGGGTCTTCCGGAATCGGCCGGCGTCGGTTTTGAAATATTTGATCGTACCGGGTTGGGGGTGACTCCCTTTACGCAGCACATGAATTACCGGCGAGCCCTTCAAGGGGAATTAGCTCGGACAATCAGTCAGATTTCCAAAGTCGACCGGGTTCGGGTGCATTTGGTCATTCCGGAGAAGCGGTTATTTTCTGCGGAGCAAAAACCTGCCCAAGCCGCGGTGGTGCTCACGCTAAAACGAGGGACTCCGTTAGGGGGGCCACAGGTTCAAGGGATTGTCCATTTGGTGGCAAGCAGCGTGGAAGGATTAGAGCGCAATCAAGTGACGGTGGTAGATAATCATGGGCAGGTCTTGAGTCACAATTCCGCCGATGGCGATGCGCAATTGACGAGCACACAAATCGAGACACAACGACGGGTGGAACGGGATCTGGAGCAACGGGTCCAGACCATGTTGGACAAAGTATTGGGACAGGATAAATCGGTCATACGCGTCACGGCACCGTTGGAGTTCCGCCAGGTGGAAATTACCGAGGAAATTTTTGATCCCGATAGTCAGGTCGTTCGAAGTGAAAGCCGGAGCCAAGAGAAAGTCATCGAGCAAGGGACAGCATCGGGAGTTCCCGGAGTGCGAACGAACGTCCCCAATGATCTGAAGCCATCCGGGGGGGCAAGGCCCAAAGAGGCCAAACGAAAGAACGAAACGCTGAATTATGAAGTCAATCGGAAGGTGAGTAAGATTATTGAACCCACCGGTGTCATTAAGCAATTAAGTGTGGCGGTCTTGGTGGATGGAACGTATGAGGCCGTTCAGGGTGTTGACGGTCAAGCGGAGGGCAGTGCTAATGAACAAAAATATGTGCCGCGGTCCGAACAGGAAATGCAAAATTTTGTAGAAATCGTGAAAAAAGCGGTGGGCTTTTCCGAAGATCGTGGTGATCAAATTGAAGTCATCAATGTACCCTTTGAAATTCCTGAGGTACTGGAGGGTGAGGAGAGCATGACGGCTGGGTTGCAATCCTTCTTGGCCGCCTGGGGCGGATTTATTAAACCGGTGTTATTTTTCTTTCTTGGTGTGATGGTGCTGTGGTTTGTGGTCCGACCGATGGCCTTGAATCTCAGCAAACCCACAGCTGAACCGGTTCTATTGCCACAGACAGGCCTGCCGGCCACGGTGATGGAATATGAGGCGCAGATTACCGAAACACCTCAAGAACAAGCCGTTAAACTGGCTGCCGAAAATCCGGCGTCTGCCGCCCAGGTGATTCGAAAATGGATCAAGGAAGAACAAGGAGAAAAAGTCTAACCCGTGAGTGAATTGTTATCTGGGTATGAAAAATCCGCCATTTTGTTGCTGGCGATTGGTGAGAACGCGGCGGTAGAAGTCTT
>JAZFZJ010000246.1:0-4912 GCA_036443915.1 Nitrospirales bacterium | reverse complement strand
TCATCACAAATTCCAAGGATGGAGTTTGACGGTCTTTATCTCGGGCGTCGGTCAAGAGCCCCACGCCATCCGCGGGGATTGGGGTTGGGGCATCCAAGCCTTAATCGATGCCTTAACCCATTACAATCCCGCCTTCAAGGATGCCTAACACCAGCTCAGGATTATCCTAATTGGGTTGCCTTGTGTTATCTGTGACAACGGCAACAGATCAGGTTATGTATGCGCAAACGGTCCTTTAAGCCTTTGAGTAATGCGGCTCCAGAGGGATTGATAGGTTTCCTTCCCTTGCAAGACTTCACAATACCGCTTAAGCACACGAGAATACGAATCAGGAAAGGTTCGGCCTGCCCACCGGTGGCAGGACCGGGGTAATCCGTAGATAATCTTTCCCAAACGGGCCGCCACGCGAAATTCTGGCCCAAACTCTTTCATCACCTGTTTCTCATAGTCCTCCAACTCATTCGTTGGGTCCTTCAGCCTGGCAGCCACACTCTGGGCGGCCAATTGACCAGAACGGACGGCATAATAAATCCCTTCCCCTAACAACGGGTCGACTAAATGTCCCGCATCACCCACCAGCACCGCTCGCCGTCGGACTAAGCTGCCTATCCAGTGCCGCCCATTACGATACGGGTGTTGATTGGCAATAGGAAGCGGGTACCCCAAGGGCGTCGGAATGGTCAGACCAGTTAAGGTGGCTTCATGTCGAATGAACTGCTCAAAACTTTGCTTGGGACGCTTGGCTCCATTCACAAATTCTCCCACACCCAATGAAAGGCCTTGCCGCTTGGGAAAAATCCAGCCGTAGCCATTTTTGGCAGCACTCAAACTAATCAGGGCCGTGGGGAGGCGTTGAAACTCATGCGTGGTGTGATCCAGCATTTCACTTTCTAAAGCAGGGATTTTCCGAAGCCGTCGTCCGGGGAAACATTGCTGCGCGACCACGCTCATCCCACCATCAGCACCAATGACAATGCTGCTTGCATAGCGACCTTCTTTCGTCGCCACCTCCATGCCATCCTCTACTTCGCGAACACTGACGACTGACTCGCCTTCGCGAATTTCAGTTCCGACATTTCGCGCTTTCTCGACGAGCCAGTGATCAAAATGCTGCTGCATCACCATATAGGCAATCGGTTCAGGAGATTCAATCACAAAGGAGTCCTCACCTCCATAGGTAAATTGCACCCGATGCACCGTTTCTTCCACCACAGAGGAAAAATCTGCAGGCAAAATTCTGGCAATGCGAGCGGAAAGCCCACCCCCACAGATTTTGTACCGAGGATGAACCTGTTTATCAAACGCCAGCACGGAAAATCCTTTTCGGCTTAACTCAAAGGCCGTCTCGGCTCCGGCCGGTCCCATACCGACAACAATCACATCATACTTACGTGGATAAACAGGAATGGCCACAGGAAATGGACTAGTGAAAAGGATGATGAAGAAAGAAGGATAGTGAAGGGATTGTATAATTTTTAAGAACGGATAGCGCAAGGGGCTTGTTCCGTTCCAGGGATAGAAACGGGTAAGAAGGAATAATGAGGCTGGAAGGGGTATATGAAATTGCCAGGGCTTTAACCATTCCCAAATACTTGAGTCAATGGCAACGTCCAATTGGGAAATAATGCGGAAGTTACGGCATCGTGGGTTTCAGTGCTTAATTCCGCAGTGCGGGTATAGCCTTGGTCTGCCTGCCGATAGATTTTGATGTTTTCTAATTCTGGGTCAACAATCCAATATTCTTGGACCTGATATCGTTCGTAGAGTTTGCGTTTGATGATTTCATCCGTTTTTCGTGAGGATTCCGAAAGAATCTCCACCACCAAATCGGGTACCCCTTGGATGTTTTTCTCGGTGATGATCGATACCCGACCGTGGGCAATAAATAAGAGATCGGGCTGCACCACATCTTGGTCCGAGAGCACCACGTCCATCGGTGCGCATAACAGTTGGCCCCTTGTTATCTCCTTCAAATGGGATCCAAGTGAGATAAGGAGGTTTGCAACAATTCTTTGATGTTTGGTGAGGGGTGAGAGCGTCACGTAATGCTCTCCATCAATGAGTTCATGGCGTCTTCCATCATCGGGAAAGAGGACGTAGTCTTCATACGTGAATTTGGTGGTAGAAAGTGAAGAAGCCATCATGTTTACCCGTGCGTTTTTTCCTTAATATCTTAACAGGACAGGTTGGCAACGACAATATTGAAACATGTCAGCCATGAGGATGGACCAGCGCAAGGATTCGTTCGATTGGCGAGACTGCCACAAGACGCAGTGAACAAACGGCTATCTACCCCATACCAGTGATCGAGGGAATTCATTCTGTGGATGACATTAAGGAGGCCGCGATGGACCCAGTCGCCACATCAACCACGGCCCAGACCCCGGGTTCAACCATCGGTCGGATTAGAGAGGGTCAAAGGTGGAAATCTAACGGGATGGATGAGAGCTCTTGTCATTATTCTAGATAACATTTTTTTCTGAAAGACCCCATGATTTATTGATGGTGAAAACCGCCTTATCCCCACAAATGTGAAAGGTAAGGTTTGATCTAGCAGAGAGTGTAAGACTACGTGATGAGATCTTGAGCGATGAAGCTCATCCCGCGATCATTCCCGCAAACCGTTGGCGGGAATCTATCTGGGGATTTAGTTCCTCGACCTTGGCGCAAAGGTGGATACCGGCCCCCTGCCTAACCCATACAGCCGTGCTCACGTACTCGCTGTATACGCTCCGCGCGTCAATAACGGTCCCCCCCTACGGGACGCGGCAAGCAATACTGTGGCCTTGCCCGAGGAAAGGCGCGTCTTGGCGGGCCTGGGTTGGGCGGGTGAGACAGTGGACTTTTTTGAACATTCCCGCCAGCTGCTGCTATCGGTACTTTTTCGGGCATGTGTGTGCGAGATGGGAGAAATATTCAACACGCCCATTGTCTGAAAGATACGTTCTAAGTTTTTACTCTTCAAATGCTAAACGATGTGGAATAATCTATGTTTCCTTTAGCTTTTATCTCACTTTACTGGAGTCTCGTTTCCATTGACTAGCCCTTTCGTACGTTGGTGAGATCACTCGTATGGCTAATTCCCTACGCAGTTAAAAATTTTGGGCAACAGCCGATAAGTGAACCAGGCAACCCGTTTACCAACCCCAGGCTTTCCCTGACGATGCCTTAATCAGGAAGAGGATGGAGAAAAGGTGCAAATATTCCATTTCCCTCTCACAGGCAGTTGGGTCTGGGCTTGGTTCACTCGAGCCCTCACACACATTGGTGGTCGGGGCCTTTTGGCCCTGATCATCTTTGTGGGGGCTTGTACTGGCCTCCCACCCGAATCCCAAAAAGAAACGGAGCTCTCGAAGCCACTTCAACCCGGCAACTATTTGATGGCGCTCTCTTATGGAGAACGAGACCGGACGTATCTTCTCCATATTCCTCCACAAGGACTGTCCGGTCGAGCCTTACCCGTTGTCCTGAATTTCCATGGTGGAGGTGGGCATGCCACCCAACAACAGGAGTATACGGAACTGGATACGGTGGCAGATCGGGAAGGATTCTATACCGTCTATCCAAACGGAACGGGTCGAATGTCATCTCATTTCTTGACGTGGAATGCGGGAAATTGCTGTGGATATGCCAAAGATCACAAGATCGATGACGTAGGATTTTCCCAGGCCTTACTTTCCCATCTCTCCACCGTTGTCCCCATCGATCATACCCGTATCTACGCCACAGGTTTATCCAATGGGGCCATGATGGCCTATCGTCTGGCTGCGGAAGCTTCGGACCTTGTGGCCGCCATCGCACCAGTGGCCGGCTCTATGATGGTGTCCACCTTCGCCCCATCTCATGCGGTCCCCGTGATGCATGTTCATAGCCTTGACGATCCTCGGGCACCCTATGAAGGTGGCGAAGGCCCGCCTTTCCCCCTTACCAACCGTCGAGTCACTCACCCTCCGGTAGAAAGCCAATTACACCGGTGGGTGGAACGAAACCAGTGCCAGGTTCCCCCGCAAAGCGGGCCGGTCCTGTATCAAACTTCCTCTGGCTTCCAACGCCACCAGTCGGCACAAAAAATCCAGTTTACACCATGTCGCACAGGAGCGGACATTGTGTTGTGGCAATTACGTGGAGCCGGCCACGTATGGCCTGGGGGTGCCCCGACGCCTTTCCAGCGATTTCTTGGCCCGCCAACCAATACCATTCAGATCAATGAAGAGATTTGGAAGTTTTTCTCCAGATATACCCGCTCCCCCAGAAACTCCTAGTGCTTTTTCGCCATTCAAAATACGTTTCATATGTTTATGCTCGAATGAGGGCATCGAATGAGGAACCCTCTCTTCCTTCAGCAAAATTCGAAGCACGAAATACGAAATAAATCCCAAGGACCCAATATCGAAATTCTAAACCCAAGAGAAGGGAGAGAGGGTTGGAATTTTGAACATTCAAATTTTGAACGTGTTTCGGATGTGGTACTTCGAATTTGGTATTTTTGTTCGTGTGCGAGCTTTTCGATTGATACGCGAGGCCAAAATGGCCAGCCGTAGAAGGAACGGAAGTGAATGGAAAGGGCTGTTAGAGGGGATTACAGTTGGGAAAACTGAGAAAAGGCTGCGTCTGTATGATACATGGGAACCAGTCTCCCCAATTTCGTCTCGAGCAAGAGAGTTTTTACGTGATTTTGAGGATTGACGAGAATAATCCGACTTTTCAGCTTCTGAAAATTCTTCGCGACCATTGTCAGAATTCCTAACCCCACACTATCCATAAACGTGACCCCCTGAAAATCCAGAATTAAGCCTTTCGTCCCCGTTTCACAATATTTGTCGGTCGTATCTTTAAAGGTATTTTTCGAAAAAATGTCTAACTTCCCCGTTAGGCTAAGTACGGACAAGCCATTCACGATTTTTTCTTTAAT
>JAZFZJ010000245.1:0-5125 GCA_036443915.1 Nitrospirales bacterium | reverse complement strand
AAGGGAGGGATAGACCTTTGGATTATAAATCATACATTCGAGAGGTTCCTGATTTTCCCAAGCCGGGAATTTTATTTTATGACATCACAACCTTATTGAAGGAGCCAGCCTGCCTACGTTCTATTATTGATGAACTCACTCAAACCTATCAGTCGGCTGGCATTAGCAAAGTTGTAGGGATTGAATCACGAGGATTTATTCTGGGTAGTCCTTTAGCGTACCGCTTGAATGCGGGGTTTGTTCCTGTTCGAAAGCCAGGGAAATTGCCAGCCGATGTGTTTGAGGTGAAATACCATTTAGAGTATGGGTCTAATTCGTTGGCCATTCATCGAGATGCAATTCAGGAAGGAGAGTCCGTCCTCATTGTGGACGATCTTTTGGCCACGGGCGGCACCGCTGGGGCAACGGTCCATTTAATCAGACAACTGGGTGGCGACATTTTTGGAGTGGTGTTTTTAGTCGAATTGCTTGGACTGGATGGGCGAAAAAAACTGGATGGGTGTAAAATAAACTCATTAATTATTTATCCCTAATTCTCTCTTTAAGTACGTATGGGTATTAATAAAACATGGACAAAAGACTGGTTGTCCACGAAGGTATGATCTGTTGAAAGGGGCGTTTGACTGTTAACCTCCGAATGGAGAAAGGAAGGTAAGTATGGCCGCACGATCGGAAAAGAAGGTGACCAAAAAGAAAGCGCCGCGTGCGAAAGAGAAAGCAGAGCCCACCAAGGCTTCATCGAAAAAATCCAAAAAAGAGTCAACGGAAAACCGTCACGCATTATTGAAACAATTACTCATAGACAAACGTGAAGTGATTATTCAAGAAATTAAGCATCAGTTGGGGCAATCGATGACTGAAGAACAACAACGACGGCTTGAAGCTGCGATGGATAGTGGTGATCAGGCTTTGGTGGACTTGGAACGAGAAATGGGTATCTCTCTCCAAGAGATGCGCAATCGAGAGCGACAGCTAATTGATGACGCATTGGTGAGTTTGGATGAAGGCACCTATGGGGTATGTGCAGAATGTGGAGAAGAAATCAGTGATAAACGCCTTCAAGCTCTTCCGTTTGCTCGGTCATGCGTCGCCTGCCAATCAAAACGTGAGCTTTTGGAAAAGATCGAACGAGCTGAACTACGCACCTAATATGGGATTGACCTCTTTCCCCTTTAGTTTTTCCTGTCGTCTTCATTGGTTGTCTTCCTGTCCCCTGCCCCCTGGCCCCGAACGTCACCAACATATTACATGCCCATTTGATTGGGAGCGGTTTGTTCACTCATTCGAATGGTATCAATGAATGTGGGCTGGCCCTAAGAAAGTATGTAAAAGGGAATGGCGATTGAACCCGTCGTGATCTTGGCCAGTGGAGGGCTAGACTCTACCGTGACCGCTGCCATAGCGAAGGCGGAGGGCTATAGCCTAAATTTTCTGACAATAGATTACGGACAACGGCACCTCATCGAAATTGCATGCGCCCAAAAGGTGGCCGCCTGGGTTGGGGTCAGGGAACATAAGATTATCCACCTGGATTTACGGGCTTTTGGTGGGTCTGCGTTGACGGACCAAATTGCAGTGCCTACTGATCGTCCTTTAAAGGAACGAGAACTCGATATTCCGGTCACGTATGTTCCTGCGCGGAATACTATTTTTCTTAGTTTAGCTTTGGCCTATGCGGAGGTGTTGAAGGCCAGAAAGATATTTTTTGGGGCCAACATTCGAGATTATTCTGGCTATCCGGATTGTCGACCTGAATTTATCCAAGCCTTTATGGAAGTGGCGAAACAAGGAACCCGCATGGGTCAGGAAGGGATCGCCGTGGAAGTGATCGCCCCCTTACTCTTTATGACGAAAGGGCAAATCATCCAAAAAGGACATGAGTTAGATGTGCCATTTCAATTGACCAACAGTTGTTATCATCCTGGACCTCAGAATAGCCCCTGTGGACATTGCGATAGTTGCATCATTCGACAAGAAGGGTTTCACGAAGCGCAGTTATGTGACCCGCAACAATAGATAGAATCATTCTGGCGTCCAGACGGAAATAGAGGTGGGCAAACGCCCATCCAAAGGAGAGGGTAAATGAAACAGAAAACTGATTGGGTAAGGGGTAAAAGAATCCTTGGATGGTTGTGTTGTTTGGCTCTCTTCGGGTGTTCGGAAAATGGAACGACTGCGCAGAGTTCCCCAGTGCCAGGGCCCAAAGTCGTCGCGACAGCTGAGAAGGGACTTCCTCCTGAATTCAAAGAGGGGGAAACGAAATTTAACACCTTTTGTGCACGTTGCCATGGACCTCAAGGTCAAGGGACCCGTCGCGGCCCGCCACTCGTCCATAAGATTTATGAGCCGAACCACCATGCCGATATGGCTTTTCAACGAGCGGCGGCCCAAGGGGTTCGGTCGCATCATTGGAAGTTTGGGAACATGCCGAAAATCGGGGGTGTGACTCCCGATGATGTGACACACATCATTGCCTACATTCGGTGGCTTCAACGTCAAGCGGGTATTTTTTAAATCGTCAGTAAAGAGAAAGGGATTGTCCGGATTGTTTTACAACATGTCTTGAGTCCAACAAAATTCTTTTTCTTTCCTAGACGGCTCCTCATCAAAGATTCTTCCCTGTGTTCATTGCAAAGCCTACAACACGCTTTCTAATTACGGCATGTGTTGTTCGAGCTCGTTCACAAGAGCTTGAATCCGGGTAAACCCGGCTTGCCAAAAGGCACGAGAGTTAATGTCTACGTGCAAGGGATTAAGCAGGGTTTGAGGTTTGTCAGATCCACCTCCAGCGAGTAAATCCAAGTATTTGGGAACAAAGGGAGCCCCTTCTTTTTTATAACGTTGGAAAAGGGCCAACACTAATAAATTGCCGAAGCTATAGGCGTAACAATAAAACGGGGTGGAATAGATATGAGGAATCGTCAACCATTCCCACCGAAATTCATCTCCCACGTGGACGGATGAGCCAAATTGTTCCCGAAGCAGCTCTAGATACATTTGGGCTAGATCATTCACTGTGGCTCCTTGTTGAACCATATGATGAGCTTGAATTTCAAATTGTACAAAATAGGCTTGGCGCAAAATTGTGGCATACGCATTATCCAGTTGCCCAAGAAGCAAACCTAGTTTCACCTTTGCATCTCGCTCCTGATGAAGTAGGCAATCTGATAAGAGTTGTTCACCAAAGATCGAGGCTGTTTCAGCCAATGGAAGAGCTGAATGAAACGTCAACACGGAATGGTTCTCTGCCATCATGGCATGAACAGCATGGCCAAGTTCATGTGCTAAGGTCGATACATCACGCGCCTCCCCGGTGTAATTGACCAAGACATATGGGGTCTGTTTAGGGCGTACGCTATAACAAAAAGCTCCTCCCATTTTTCCTGGGCGCACAGCGGCCTCCAGGTGGCCTTCTGTGAAGACTCGTTTTGCCAGTTGCGATAATCGAGGGGAAAACGCCTGATAGGCTTCCATAACCATCCCCTTTGCCCGCAAAAATGAATATTTAACTTTTTGAGAGTTGTATGGGGCATAGAGATCATAGCGACGAAACGTTTTTATTTTGAGCAAACGGCTTTTTAGATGAAAATAATGTTGGAAGACACGGGCATTTTTTCGACAAGTGGCCAAAAGGGCTTCCACCGATTTTTCAGGAAGATCATTGGTCACATTCCGAACGGCGATTGGGGACGAGTAGTGGCGTAACATCACCCCTTCGTTTCCCCAATCTTGCACCAAATGTTTATACATATCACCCAACACGTTTTGTTGGGCGCCATATACATTAAAGAGTTCTTGATACGCACCTCGACGCACTGAGGCTAAGGGGTGGCGAACATAGCTCATGAGTTGTTCGCGAGTCAGACGGTTGGTTCGCCCCTTGACCAAAAGTTGAAAACTCAAACTATTGGCCAGGACCCCATAGAGACCATCGAGGGCTTGCCGACCGGTGGTATTCTTGATCGTGAGAATGCGTTCTTCGGATTCACTCAGCGTGTATGGTTTTAACCGCGTCAGTGTTTCCAAATAGTATCGATAACGTTCGGCTTTTGGGGCAAGCCGAGCTGTGTGTTGGGGATCTAAACTTTGCCACCAGAGATCCAGAAAAATCAGGCGATGAGAAAAATTGGTGAGACGGTTGCGAATTTGAGTATCAAAAGCCCGGGCATCTTGGTTTTGGGTATTTTCTGAAAACCACAAAAATGCATACGCCTGTAATGTTGTTGTGAGCTCGGTAATGGTCTCAACCTGCTCCCAAAGGTGTAGAAACTTGGTGTGAGGCATACTGGGTTTTAACTGATTTCTGGTGGCCTCAAGCGTGGTGACACGAGATTCCAACTCCTTGATAATCCGCGAAGAATCGTTTTGGGGGTGACGCAATAGATCGTTGAGGTTCCAGGAGGGAAGTATCTGCGACATAGGGACTCCTTCACCAAAGAGAAAAACTCATTGAGGGCTGTTCATGGTTCAAAGGGGAAATAGTCAGAAACACCAGTGGGGTAAATGGGATTTAAGGCCGGAGAGTAAATGGAACGAAAGGATACAACACCCAAGTGCAAAAAATATATGGTGCTGGTGAGAAGAATCGAATCTCCAACCTGCGGGTGACAAATCAACGGGTGAGGATTCTTTAGTTATTGGAAACCAGGCAGCCCTTCTCCCGGCTTGCAAAACACTGATCTCCCAAATTCGTCTCACTCAGAAGGGGTTCCGACCAAGGAGCTCGGAGTTCAAGAGAGCCAATCCATTAAATTGATTTCATAAGGCAGAAGCTTAGATTGGGAAGATTTACCTGATAGTGCCTACAGCACCGAAGATTGTAAGGACGTTTTGACAGGAGAAGACTTCCTCAAAACGGTAGGAGGCTGGGATGGGATTGATCCCTTCTGACAATTCTTACACAGAGATCAATGTCGATTGTAGGGTGTTATGCTCACTGATCACTGTTATTCATTTTCCGAAATATATAACCCAGCATGACCCCTACCACTAAACTTCCCATTAGCCAAAGCAGGAAAAGCCCGAGGGTTTGTTCCATATACGCCTCCAGGGTTATGGGATGACGATAAAAGAGACAGCGATTGTTGTCTCATGAAAGGAATTTTCAAAATGTCTCTAAACTTGC
>JAZFZJ010000244.1:0-10194 GCA_036443915.1 Nitrospirales bacterium | reverse complement strand
GAACAACGCCTGAGGGCTGAGGAATGCCTCCAACAAGCGAAACAGGATTTTCACGGTCTTGTGGATTCCCTTGAGGGGATCGTGTGGGAGTGTGACTTCCCTTCTTATCGTTATACCTTTGTCAGTAAAGAGGCTGAACGCATGCTGGGATTCCCCATTGATCAATGGCTGACTCAACCCAATTTTTTCTGTGATCATCTGCATAAGGCCGATCAGGCCTGGGTAGTGAAGTATTGCCGAGAAGTAACCCTCCAGAAAAAGAACCATGAAATGGAATACCGATTTCTCCATGCCAATGGGCAGGAGGTCTGGCTAAAGGATCTGGTCACGGTAGTGGTTGAAAACGACCAACCGGTCAAATTACGTGGAGTGATGTTTAATATTACCCAGATTAAGCAAGCGGAGATAGTTCTCCAAAAGAGTGAAGAACGTTTCAGACTCCTGAATGAGGCGATTCCACAGCAGGTCTGGACTGCCCGGCCTGATGGTTCTCTTGATTATGTCAATCAACGTGTCATCGAGTACTTGGGGTGTCCATTTGCCGAGATGATTGGTCATGGGTGGCAGCGGTTCGTGCATCCGGAGGATTTGCCTAGGTGTCTGGAACGCTGGGCAAAGGCCCGAGACACCAACCAACCTTATGAAATTGAATTTCGACTCCTGCGGGGGAAAGATAATTCCTTTCGGTGGCATTTGGGCAGAGCACTCCCCATTTTCAATCAAGATGGGAAGGTGGTGAATTGGTTTGGGACCAACACTGATTTAACGGATGTGAAACAATTAGAATCTCAGGTGCGGCAAGGACAGAAAATGGAAGCCATTGGGACCTTGGCCGGAGGGATTGCCCATGATTTTAATAATATTCTCATGGCGATCATGGGCTTTGTCGAACTTGCCCAGATTAATATAGGTGACGCGGAAAATGCTGAAAAAAATCTGAATGAGGTCTTAAAAGCTGGAGAACGGGCGAAGGAATTGGTTCAGCAAATTTTGACCTTTAGTCGGCAAACCGAGCAAATACGCAAACCCCTTAACCTGAAACTTTTGGTCAAAGAAGTCCTCAAATTCCTTCGGGCTTCGTTACCGGCCACTATCGAAATGCGTCAACATTTTACGGAGGCCGATCCGATCATTGTTGGAGATCAGATTCAATTGCACCAGGTAGTCATGAATCTCTGTACCAATGCAGAATATGCCATGCGAGATAGTGGGGGTCTCCTTGAGTTAAAGTTGGAGTGTATCGAGGTTGGAAATCATAGAATGGCGTTTTATCCATCCTTGGAAAAGGGGCGGTATGTGTGTCTAACTGTTCGAGACTCGGGGAAGGGTATACCTTCCGAGATTATTCCACGAATCTTTGATCCATTTTTTACCACCAAAGAGATTGGTGAGGGTACCGGAATGGGTTTAGCTGTCGTTCATGGCATTGTCGTGAGTCATGGAGGAGTGATCACGGTCGATAGTGAACCGGAGAAAGGGACCACCTTTACCCTGTATTTCCCAGCGTTGAAACCTGGAAGCTTGGGTGGGGGATCCCCCGAACTGACACAAGAGTTTCTCCTGGGACGAGGTAACATTCTTTTGGTTGAGGATGAGGAGCCTCTTGCGCGGCTAGGGCAGGAGGCTCTTGAGCGCTTAGGCTATGATGTGATGGTCCGCACAAGCAGTGTGGAAGCGTTAGAGGTTTTTCGGGCCGACCCCCACCGTTTTGATGTCGTCATTACTGATCAAACGATGCCCAATTTAACCGGTGATGCTCTTGCACGTGAGTTGTTACTAATTCGACCAGAGGTGCCTATTGTTTTGTGCACCGGCTTTAGCCATGTCATTTCTCCAGAAAATGCTAAAGCCATGGGAATTCGAGCCTTTTTGTTTAAGCCGCTGTTAATGCGGGATTTAGGGCGAACTCTTCGGGAGGTACTTCCCCAACCTCCCATAGATTTATGAGGTTTACCTCCCCTTTATGACCCTGGCAAATGAATAAGGGAATGGCGATTTTCTCTTAGACCAACCTGTCAGTCTTCACCATTTCACACCCACGATGACCTTCGGGGAGATTCCGGGTGTCGGCTCCAAATCTGGTGTTTTTACACAGCCTTTGGCGAGCAGGACGGATCCCATGAAGACACCAATGATGCAGATACTAAGCATGAAGTGTTTGATGGGGATACCCATTTCTGTTTGTGAAGATCTCAGAGATCGAATCATGGCTGGCCCTCCTTGTCAGAGGATGAAGTGCGGTGGCTCCTCAATGCAACATGGTTTGTACTTCCTTCACCGTACAAAATTTTGACGGTAAAGGAAATGAGGGATATTCCGGTAGGGTTTTGTCGTAAGGCATTAAGAAAGGGCCTCACAGGGGAAAGGCTCAGAAGAGGGCAAAGCTCATCCCTCATTTGAAATCACGGTTGGTGGAGGATGGGCTATTCGGCATCTTTTTACGTCTCAAAAGAGATTGTTGGACCAGAGGGTTCAATCGACATATTCAAGTGTCCAGCCTCGACTTTCCGGGCATTTCTCCCTTATCATTTCCCCTGCCCTCTTTAATAGCGTTTTTGTCTGGTGACCATAACTTCATCTTCTGGGCCCGTTCTTGTGATTCGATCCCGACCAAAACGAACGCTCTCCCGATCACAGAGTATAATCGCTGTTCGTAATTCTGCCTCGGTCGCACCAGGCTTCACTCACTGCTGTGTTGGACCGCAGGCTGGTAGTATGAGCGCAATTACCCGACCCATAACATTCAATTCATCTCTTTACTCCATATTGATGGTTGCCGATTTTTGGTGATGCGAAGCCTGGAATCAGCTATGCATATTCTGATACGCCCCACTTCCTCCAATAGAAGAGGAAAGCAGTGGGGTATTGGTTAACCAACTGCAACGCCTGTGTGATGTGACCCCCGCCCTTTTGCCAGAATTAGATAGAGGGCGGCGGACATTCCAGAAGCTCCGAATATCATGCACATGACAACAATTTGGTACTTGGCCGCTACGGAAGGAGACACACCAGAAAGAATTTGCCCCGTCATCATGCCAGGCAAAGAAACCAGGCCCACCGCAAATAGTGAGTTGAGGATGGGAATCAATGACGTTTGCAAGGCAGTATTTCTGGCATCGACGTAGGTACAGGCCTTTTTACACTCAACCTGAAAACGTTCTGCTGCGAGGCTGACCGAGTTCATGGAACTGGCAAAGATCATTCCAGCAAGTGGAATCACATAGCGAGGCATAAACCAGGGCTCAACCTCCAGCACAATCTGGGTCACCAGCGCAAGGGTAAAGCCTCCTCCCAATAAAATAGCTCCGAAGGCTTTCCCATATAGGTGCGGTTGCGTATTCTGCAAGGGACGCAGCGCGATCCAACTTGCGGCCAGAAGCATGACGGTCAGAACACCTAAAATAATACCAGGGTGATCGGCATCAAAGATATACAGTAAAACATATCCAATGAGTAGCAACTGAATCAGCATTCTGGCCATGGCAGACATAGCTGTTCGGACGTCACAGGCCCATTGAAATAGGATGCCAATGACGATGGCTGCGGGGACAAAGGCCCATAATAATCCTGTAACCGAAATAGTTTGGACAGACGTATTCATGTGTTCTCAACCTTTGGAGTAATGGAAACGCGATTGGATTGGGAAGATATCGATTTTCTGACGGCTGTGTTAATAGCCATCAAATAATTTTTTTGGAGGAATGGGGCCCTGAGATTGGTGATAATGTCCAACTGAATACCCCATGGTCTCAAAGTTTTCAAAGTCTTTTGATCTTTTTATCACATTCTCAACAGAAAATGGCCTTTACGTGCACTCTCTCCATAAAATTTTCTTTAATGGTTGACCTTTCTGAGTGTGTTCGTTTACTGGAATTGATCCTCCGTAACGCCTGTGGCATTCTTTATCGGAAATTAAACCCTTTCAAAAGAAAGATGAACCTTTTGATATTTGCCATGTGTATATCCCTGTGTAGATTGAGTACATGTCTAACTTATAATAAACGTATTACTTTCCTTTTCCTATTACTTTAAGAAGGAGAACCGCAGAATGGCCACCATTGCTCCCTTTCGCGCCGTGAGACCCAGACCAGAATTGGCCGCCTCTGTGGCCGCGCCTCCCTACGATGTGGTTTCGTTAGAAGAGGCACGCGAAATTGCCAAGGGAAATCCTCATAGCTTTCTTCGCATTAGCCGGGCAGAGCTCGAACTTCCTGATGAGGTGGACCCCTATTCTGCAGCGGTCTACGAAAGAGGTGCAAAAAATCTTCGGAGTCTTATGAAAGATGGAGTTCTAACCCAGGAAAAACATCCTCTGCTTGGTGTATACCGACAAAAGTGGGGGGAACACGAACAGACAGGGCTGGTGGCACTGGCTTCCATCGACGAGTACGACCGGGGAATTATTAAGAAACACGAATACACTCGTCCGGTGAAGGAAACGGATCGGGTTCGACTCATCGAAACACATGAGTCTCAATCGGGTCCGGTCCTGCTGTTTTTCCGCCGCATGGAAACATTCCAGCATTGGATAAAAGGAGTGACCTCGACCCAGCCGGATGTGCACTTTATGGCTAATGATAAGGTCGAACACACGGTGTGGAGTGTCCGCGATCACTCCATCATTCAAAAAGTGGTAGAAGTATTTCGCGACATTGACGCGTTGTACATCGCAGATGGTCACCACCGTTCTGCCGCGGCCAGTCGTGTGCGTGCCACACGTGGTAACTCTGGTGGAACAGCGGCCAATAATTCGGAGGCAGCCTTTTTGTCTGTGATTTTTCCGCACGACCAACTTCAAATTCTCCCGTATAACCGGGTGGTGCGGGATTTGAATGGTCGGACGCCGAGCCAATTTATCGAGGCATTATTTGATCATTTTGATCTTCAACGAACATCACAACCTGGTGACCCACCGCCGCTTGGATTTGATATGTATCTGGAGGGTCGATGGCATCGGGCCAACCCCAAACCATCCCGAGTTGTGCCTACCGCTACTCGGCAAGATCCCGTCCGCTCGTTGGCCGTTTCAATCTTGGCCGAGCGCGTGTTGGAGCCACTATTAGGAATTAGAGATCAACGATCCGACCCTAGGATTGATTTTGTGGGAGGTATTCGCGGTCCGGAACAGCTTTCGGCGTTGGTGAACGGAGGCGATTGGTCCGTGGCTTTTTGGCTCTACCCAACCACGGTAGAGGAGCTTATGGCTGTGTCTGATGCCAACGACGTCATGCCACCGAAGAGTACATGGTTTGAGCCCAAACTCCGAGATGGATTGTTCGTCCATATGTTACGTGACGAGTAAGGATGCTCCTTTCACGCTACAAAAACCAAGCAGCTAACGGCCAGAATAAACAACAAACAGACCCCAAAAAGTTCTTCCACCAATTCCCAACGTCTGCCATTAGCTTGCCTACAGGTCACTACGACGGCGAGCAAAAGAAAATGGGGTCATGGAAAAGGGGTCGCGTCTTGTATTAATAGATTCGACCCTTGTACGCGGAACGGGTTGTGGGGTCAAGTTCAGTAATACCACAGGGCAAGAGGAACGGTAGGAGCAGGTCTTTCAGTTCATTCTCGAGTAGAAAATTTAGTAATATCTTGGGGGGCTCATTCGTTCCGGGTAACGCAGATGGATACAACAATTCTATTGTGGGTCTTGGCTTCGCTTCTTGTTCTGATGGGTGTGGTCGGTACCGTTGTCCCGGCACTCCCAGGGCCAACATTCGTCTTGGCAGGGCTCGTTGTAGCTGCGTGGGCTGAGGATTTTACCTACATCGGTAGACATGTGATCATCATTTTAGCCGTGCTGACAGTACTCACCTTTTTTGTGGATTTCGTGGCGAGTGCTTTCGGGGCCAAGCGTGTTGGGGCGAGCATGAGAGCCATTGTTGGTGCCAGCATTGGAGCGGTGGTGGGGATTTTTTTTGGGATTCTTGGTTTGTTGCTGGGCCCGTTTGTCGGTGCAGTTCTTGGGGAACTCACTGTTCGGGGTAGCTTGACCCAGGCCGGTCGGGCGGGGTTCGGCACGTGGGTCGGTATGCTATTCGGGGTGGCGGGCAAGCTGGCGTTGGTTTTCTCGATGCTGGCCATCTTTGCTTGGGCCCGCTTCCTTTAGGCGGTTTTCGACTCAAAAGTGTAGAATACGGATAGGTCATGTGAAGTTGTCATCCAGCCCTTTATGGCAAACAATCGTCGAGCTATGCAGAATATCTTTTTTAACTTCACAAGAAGATGATTTCCCCGGCATGCTAATATGGTAGCAAGATAAAAGCCGAGCGCCGATGTCTTCCGGTCAAGTTCCTGAGCCGACACTCCCTCCTTTCGCCCCTCACAAGCCACAATGTATCTTAATCATGGGCAGAGAGACCGGGGATACCTTTATCGTGGACTGTCCCCCATTTTTAGTCTGATGATAGGCATGATTGACATCCCGCGGCCCCGTACTTTTCAGATTTCCAAAAAATGGCGTTCATATTTCCTATTCCCCTCAGCTTAAAATTCAAGGGTGACTTCAATGGCAACGAGATCATAGCTGGTTTGCTCATTGTCGTCGTCATCAAAGCTAAACCCCTTTTTAAAATTGCCTTTTAAATATTCCGCAGCGATGGTGAGGTTATCTAAAAACCGTAAGGTTGTTCCGATGCCATAGATGGTTTCAGGTTCATCTTCTAGTTCCGCGCTATGTTCGTATCGAATGGCCAATTGGAGGAATGGGAATTTTGGGGGATAGTAGGCGAGCTCAAGGTTATAGGTCAGAGGTTTGTCGGCATTCTGGTCATTTTCCTTAATGGACTCGGTGGCATGCACGATCTCTCCTGTGAACTCGAAGGGGGGCACTCCTATTAAGCCATGGACGTTCCACCCCGGAACACGTTGTTGAAACCTATCATTGAAATCCAGGAAGAATTCGCCATCGCCTTCCCCCAGATCCGAAATATATCCTCCACCAATTCTTACTGATTCATCTTCTGACACAAATTCCGCGGCAAGCCCCCAATCAATTTGGTGGTTCTTGTCGCTTCCTTGTTTATTCACTTGGCTATCAAAAATATACCCTTCTATATCAAAGCCGTCCCAAATCTCATAATCTGCAATAATCGCAGCGCCACGTGTTTGTCCGATCTCCACTAAAGGGCCGCTGACAAAGTGGCTATAAAATTCACCGAACGGTAAATAGAGCCACCCGACTTTCGCTCCAAGACCATCAAAGTCCACACCCACGTATCCTTCATCAACCTCCTGAAAATGTCGGCGACCATTTTCTTCGATGGCAAATAGGATTTCCGCTTCCAGCCAGTCAATAGAGGTGAGCTGGAACCCAAGTTCAATCGACAGTTCTGGGTCATTGTTTTCTGTACTTTCTATTCCTCCTTTAAAGTGATTGGTCTGCCACTCTCTACCGAGATCCACGACTCCACCAAATCGTAAAAACGATGTGAGTTGTGTCCCGTACCCAGCCTCCCGTCGCTCTTCTGGAGTCCGATAAATTCTTACTGATTTCGATGGTGTGGATTTGGGTTTTTTCCCCGATTCCTCTTGGGCTACCGCTACATTTGGGAAGAGGATACAGACGAGTAGGGCCAAGCTCAGAGAATGTCTTATCAAGCGTGTCAGGTGAGACGTTCGCATGAATCCTTGTGAGCTGGAGGGTTCAGAAAATGGGAGATTGAAATATTGCAGAACGCCTGAAGGTAACTCAACAATCTGGCTGGAAGTTTACCAGATGGTAATGTAGCAACATAGAGTATTTGGGATACAATGAGGTATCGTGTGCGAACACGCGACAGCGACGGGTCTTGGTTTTGAAGCAGGGGGGCAATCTTTGACTTTTTCTTATTAGTTTCGTCCACGCTACTGATAGGGGAAAGGGATTATGTTTCAGGAGCAGCCGGCATGAGAATTCTTCTTATTGAGGATGATCAGGTAATCGCGGATTTTATTCAAAAGGGAATGAAGGAGGCTGGGTTTTCCATTGACCATTTTGATGATGGGTTGGTGGGGCTTCATGCCGCTCTCACCCAAGATTATGACGTCGGAATTCTGGATCTTATGTTACCCGGTCTTGATGGTCTGTCCATTCTTGATCGGTTACGCCAAGAGAAGAAGGATTTGCCCATTATTATCCTGAGTGCCAAGCGAACAGTTGACGACCGTATTACTGGTCTGCGGCATGGGGGAGATGATTATCTCATCAAACCATTTTCGTTTAGTGAACTGCTGGCACGAGTGGAGTCTCTTCTTCGGAGGGCCCAACATGTGGTCGAACCCACGAGTCTTTCGTTTCATGATTTAACGTTGGACCTGTTAGCGCGAACAGTCGTTCGCTCAGGAACTAAAATTGATCTCCAGCCCAAAGAATTTACCTTACTCGAATATATGATTCGCAACGCAGGCCATGTGGTGTCCAAAACCATGATTATGGAACGTGTGTGGGATTACAACTTTGATCCCGGTACCAACGTGGTGGAAGCCCGCATCAGCAAACTTCGAGAAAAAATGGATAAGGGTTTTGAGGTTCCCCTCATTCACACCGTACGAGGGTTGGGGTATGTTCTCAAGAGGAACAATGATTAAATTGCCCAATACGCTCGGCTTTCGTCTGACCTTCTGGTATGCCTCGGCCTTCTTGGTATGTTTGGTGGCCGCTCTTTTAGCTTTATTCATATACTTGGATACGATATTAAATAATCGTATGGATGAGGATTTAAGGGAAGACATCGCAGAGTTTCAGGAATTATTGACTGAGGGTGGTCGAAATAAAGTCATCTCCGAAATTAAACGAGAGATCAATTCGAGTGATGAAAGCGAAGTCTTTTTGCGACTATTGGATGGACATGGAAAGGTCGTGTTTAGTTCTGATGTTTCAGAGTGGGAAGGTCTCGATGCCGCAACCACATTGATTGTCCCCAAAGATACGGTTCCATCTCTTCCGGTGTTAGAGACCGTGGAATTCCCTAACCAGGAATATCCTGCGCGAATCGTCTTGGGCAAGATTGGTCCTGACATCATCCTGCAGATAGGCGAAACCTTAGAGAAAAAAGAAGAAATTATGGAATTGCTGTTTATGGTCTTTGCCGGCATGGTTTTTTTAGGTATTCCTCTGGCTTCTGGCGTGGGATGGCTGATTGCTAGAAAAGCGGTAAGTGGGATTGAAGAAGTCAGCCGTGCAGCCAAGGACATCGAACGGGGCCATTTGGATCGTCAGGTTACCGTGAAAGCACAAGAAGAAGAAATTCAAACGCTTATGGATACGTTCAATGCGATGGCCGCACGAATTCGAAGTTTAGTTCATGAAATGCGGGATATGACAGACAATATTGCCCATGATCTTCGAAGTCCTCTGGCACGCATTCGTGCCATGTCCGAAGCCGCACTGTCCGAAAACGATTCCACAAAAGGTTACAAGAATGCGGCAATGGATACGATAAAAGAATGCGACCGACTGATGCATTTAATTAATACCACATTAGATATGGCCGAAGTCGATGCAGGTGTCACCCATACCAAGAAAGAACGGGTGAATCTTTCACAATTGCTTGCCGACCTCTGTGAATTATTTGAAGCTGCGGCAGAAGAAAAACACATTACCTTAAAGGTAACACTTGAACCAAATTGCCACATCGTTGGCGACAAACATCATCTCCAGCGCATGGTGGCCAACCTTCTGGATAATGCCATGAAGTATACTACATCAGAGGGTCAGGTTAGCATTGAGTTAGCTCGGTTCCCACATGGGTTCTGTCTCACGATTGCAGATACGGGTTTGGGCATCCCCCTGTCCGATCAAGACCGCATCTTTGACCGGTTTTTCCGATGTGATCACAGTCGTTCCCTTGATGGGTGTGGTTTAGGGCTAAGTTTTGCTCGATCCGTGGCAAGGGCGCATGGGGGTGATATCACCGTGACGAGTGAATCCTCCAAAGGCAGTATCTTCACAAGTACCTTCCCTATCGCATCTCCTGCGAAGTAATTTCCTTTCTTTTCCATTCCTTACCAGCTGGTAATCATAGGACCAGGTTCCCGTGAACTTCTCCGTTTATGCTTCTGGGTAATTCTTGATGTCTGGCTTCACAGCCTTTTGGAGGACTGAGCCTGTTTCATCCAAAAAGAAAGGAGGTTGGTGGGGTGAAAGATTTAAAATCTCTAATTGGTGCCAGCATCAATTCCCTGTTGATTTACGTGATATCTAATGGA
>JAZFZJ010000243.1:0-12544 GCA_036443915.1 Nitrospirales bacterium | reverse complement strand
AAACTGTGGGACTGTAGCAAAATACCCTGCTCAATCCAAGAAATATCTGAATGAAAACCCAATTCCAAACAGGTCCTTTTTTAATCTTGTCCTACCGTATGTGGATCCTGTTTCTTTATGGGATTGTTGAAAAGCCTGCCTCGGGTATTGCCGAAGGGTCCATCAGCGGCGTTCTCGGGCCTTCGCCGGGCCTACTCAGCCGAAGGCTACGCAGGCCGGGAGCGGCTTCGCCTTTACGCGCTGAAGCGCTTTACCGCGCAAGCGTGCAGGCAGGTCGGGCCTTTAGTCGGCTTCGCGCTCACTGGCTTGGCGCTCTTCGCGCCGTTCGCCCTCACGTATTCCAACTACGCTCCGGGTGCCGAAGCCCCTGCGGCATTGCCCGAGGAATGGCATGTCTTGGCGTGCACGGGCTGGGCGGGTGAGACAGCGGGCCTTTTTTAACAGGCCTCTTGCTTATAGATGATTCATGGAATTGGTAAGTTGGGATTGGCATTCTAAAATTTTTTGAATTATTCAACAGTCCCATAAAGGATGTGTTCTGTGGGACGCGGCAACCATTCGGCCTTCCCATGGCTGAGCCGGTGGGCGATCCTTCGAGAGGACTCGAGACATGTGTTTGATCTCATTGGTGCTGAAAGAAATTTACACTGTTCCGCTGTCTTTATAATGAATGTTCTGGAATGTCTGTCAGGTCCACCGACAGATCGTTACAAGAAAAATTCAGAGAAAATCATGCAATGAGAGTATGGTTCCTTCAATATTCCCGCCGATCGTAAACAGAATCGACGTTTACCCCAGGGTTTGTTCACGGGTTCGGTTGCTCTTCCATCACTATTGAATATTAGCTTGTCTTAACTGAAACCAAGATGCCCTATATTGAAATATTGCTTTCATGGCACTGCCTTTGCTCATGGGATAGGTAGTGAGCCTTGTCGTTCACCAGGAACGGTTGTCTCTTGGCAAGAAGGACAAAAAATCTAAGGACCATGCATAGGCACAGGAGGGAGACACGAATGAGCCCATCGTTGGCAGCAAAGAAGTCTTTGTGGAACGCACCTATTAGAAAAGTGACCAAGTCGGGTCGTCATTCAGCCCTATCCGGGAAAAGCCCTTCGGCTGATGGAATGTCTTCAGGCATGATTGACAAACAGCTTCCCCTCTATTTGAAAGAAATAGGGCAAGTGTTGCTGCTGGATCGGGAAGGCGAAGTGAACCTGTGTAAAAAAATTGAGAAAGCCAACCGTAATATGTTGGAAACGCTGTTTTCCCTGCCGATGGCGTTGGATTTTGTGCAAGAACAACGCACACGCCTGAGCAATGGAGACATTCTCGCCAAACATCTCGTCCAAAAGGATAAAGATATGGTGTTGGGCTTGGAAGAGGAGAAGGAAGTTCAGGTTTTGCAAGATTTACAAGAGCAAGAGGATGAAGAATTTCACCAAAGGGTCATGCAGCAGTTGGATCATCTCTGTCAATGTGTTCAAAACCTGATTAATTCAGAACCCAAAGATTCTGCCAAACCATCTTCTGGCCCTAAGACCTATTCAGATGCCAGAAAGCAATTAGTGATGAGCCTGGAGGAGGGGAATTGGCATCCTGAGTTTTTTCGACAGGTGGAAAGTCGTGTCCGGGCTGCCGCCCGCCAACTTGAGGAAGTGCTAGGACGATTAGGTCTCTCCGTGGAAAGCATTCGCCAAATGGGGCTTGAGAAAAGCAAGGCAACCAAGAAATCTTTGGCGGCCCAGCCAACTGGAGTCTCAGAGGATCTTGCTCACCAACGTTCGGCCCAAGAGGCTACAGAACATCTCAGATATCTTGAGGAGCATGTTTTGCACATGATCTTCCTCCAATTTCTGAAACGGGTTCAGCTAATAGATCAAGCCAAAGTCCGATTACATTTTGCCAAGCAGGCGATGTTGGAGGCGAATTTACGGCTGGTTGTCAGTGTGGCCAAACGCTATATTAATCGAGGGCTGGATTTGCTTGACCTCATTCAAGAGGGCAATATTGGGCTCATGCGTGCGGTTGACCGTTTTGAATACCAGCGGGGCTACAAGTTTAGCACCTATGCAACTTGGTGGATTCGTCAGGCGGTAACACGGGCTTTGGCGGATCAATCACGGACGGTGCGGGTACCGGTTCACGTCTGTGATGCCATGATGCGGGTGCGGCGTTCATTGGAGCGGTTGGCCGTTCAATTGGGCAGAGAGCCCCAACTCGAAGAACTTAGTAAAATCGTGGATTTGCCTTTGGATAAACTTTCCGCACTTTTGGATGCTGGTAAAGGAACACTTTCCCTTGAGACACCTGTAGCAGATGATGAGAGCGCTCCCTTATCAGATATACTGGAAGATCATTCCGGGGTTTCTCCATGTTATTCCGCCGAACGAGTGGACCTTCAGGAAAAAGTGACATCCTTATTACAAACCCTCACACCACGAGAAGCGCACATCATTCGGCGGCGCTTCGGAATTGGCGAACTGGAAGATGCCACCTTGGAAGAAATTGGCCATGAGTTTTCCGTGACCCGTGAACGAATTCGACAAATTGAGGAACGGGCCTTGGCCAAACTTCGTGAACCCCAGCGGAATAGGATTTTGCGTACCTATTACCAATTATCAGGATCAGCTTAGAGCCATTTTTGGGTCTCATAGAAGGCCGGTTGTTGGGGGTAAGAGATGGTAAAAGAGGCTGGGTGTTTCGTTCCGAGACAGGGGGAATTAGGGAAACAGCAGATCGTCCAGAGATGGGGAATCAGGTGGTGGGGAGGATTCTTGTATTCCCTGACTGCGCTGAAAATTCGTGCCTTCAATCTTGGCGTCGAGGAGGGTTGCTCCATTGAGATCGGCATCTTGAAAAACGGCCTCACGTAGGTCTGCTTCTCGAAAATCTGCCCACGAGCAATCTGCAGAGGAAAAATCCGCACCATGTAGCTGTGCTTGATAAAACGTAGCTCCCCGCAATGTCGACTTCAAAAATACCGTTTCTTGGAGTTCCCCTTTTTGAAAGTCGGCCCAAATGAGATCGGCTTGGGAAAAATTGGCCCAGGTCAGTTGGCTGCGACTGAATCGGGCACTTCGCAGATTCGCTCCCTGAAAATTGGTCCCACGTAGGTCCGCTCCTTCAAAATCCGCTCCTGGCAGATAGGCTTCTTGAAAATTAGCATTTCGAAGATCGTGATTCCGGAAATTGGCATTTCGGCGGTCAACCTGAAAAAAATCCAAAGGCTTGAAAGGTGATAACTCGTGAGGCAACTGCCCTTCATCTTGTGAAACTCTTGTGTGCTCCCCCAGTTGTGTCCGTTTCCAGGTCCGATGGGTATCAAGAAGAAAGGTTCGGTCCTGTTCCAGGGCGTTGGATTTAGGGGATGATTGGGATGGAATGTCCTTACTCTCTGACATAAATAGGTTCCAAGGTTCTTGCCGCAACAAAGGTCATGAATTCCTAGGAAAGACACAAAATGCCGGGCTCAGAAGGCATAGTGTGGCTTTTGGTGACCAGTCCTGTCGAACACGTTAGGTATCAATTACGGGATGAATAAAGGTCAATCCGCGAGATGTTCTGAAAACCATAACGAAAATGCCTATAGGGGTCTAGTCCAGAGAAGGGCTGAAATCACTGTGATACCTTATCGTGATGATATCAGGGAGATGATTCTTTCCAAATGTAACGGGAAAAGTAACCGGTTAGGAAACCTGAATTTTATGGTATAAAATGAGAACTGGAAAAATTTCCTGTCCTGAACTGGGTGCGGAAATGGCCCAAGCTGTGACCACACGAGATGCGACCGGCAGGTGAAGTAAAATGGAATTAACGTCTTTTTTTCTTGTGGGAGTAGTGATTCTGCTGGCCTGTGGCCTGTGGGTTTGGTGGAAAAAGGGAGGTTCATTTCAATCCTCCTGTGAACGACTTCGCCATCGAATTCGATCAGGATTGCAGGTTGTGAGTCACGACGAGATGGTAAAGACTCAGGAACGCTTTCGGCGCATGGAACGGCAAGTGGAGGCACGACTCACGACGTTGGAAGCCGCGACGAAAATCTCAAATCAATTCCAATATTTTTCGAAAGAAATTGATCGCCGGATCATGCAGTTAGAAACCTCTGGCGCCTCCGGTGTGTCCTCAGAAACGACGGCTGTTCATCGGCCACGATCGATTATCCGTCGTGGCCTTCGGTTTACGCTCTCTGATGCCATATGGGCCAATGTGGGAGTGAAGGCTGTGGGAGATATGGGGGATAGCCTTATCCAAAGTATGATCTTGGGACCTTTTTGCCTGGTCTGTTTGAAATGGTTTGTAGACCGGCATCGGACTCAGGGTTCAACAGAAGTGGGAGCGAAGTGTCGACACTGTGGAGTACCATGGAACGGTCACGACACCGAAGGCGTTCCCGTACCGTTGATCGATCTGAAGCGAGAGATATATGACCATCTTGATCGAGAATATCGTGTAAGGAAACGCATTCTGCCCTATGATTATTGAAAAACTTTCCCGCTTCTAGGTTAAGAGGAACGGAGTAGGGGCAGGTATTTCTCGTCGTATGATTCTCTGTTGATCTTGTTTGAGTATATGGAGGATGCTATAACCGCTCACAATGGCTAACTGTCCTTCCTGCTCACAAGAGAATCCCGATGAAGCGAATTTTTGTTTCCAGTGCGGACAAGCGCTTGTTCCCTCGTCCCCAAAGTCCGCTTCTGAGTCCGTCCAGTCCCCGTCTACTCCTTCCACCCTTCAGCTATGGGAAACCTTTATTGGTCCCAGTAAATCAATTCAATTCTCATTAAAAACGGGATGGTCCTGGCGTTCGGCCTTTTTATATTACAAGGAAAAGTTTGCCGATCTTGAAACCCCGGAAGGTCCACGATTTGCTTTAAGTTGGAATTGGCCTGCCGCGCTATTTGATTCCTTCCTTTGGTTTCTCTATCGAAAAATGTATATGTTTGCGCTGCTGTACGCCATTGCTCCCGCCTTGGCCATTTTTTTAACTGGCGATATGACAGTCGGGTTAGTATCACGAATGCTGGCTGGAGGGAGTGCGAACTATCTCTACTATTGGCATGTCAAGGACAAACTGCAGAAAATCATGGCGATTCCCAACCTGAGCGAGACAGACCGCGCGCGGGTGGTTCATGAGGAAGGCGGGGTCCAAATGTATGTCCTCTGGCTGGGGGCAGCGTTACATGTCTTTATGCTTGGGATCTTGATTGCTGCGATCGTCCAAGGGCCTCCTGTTGTCGACCCAGCCGGAGGGCTAGAAGAAATTCCTCAGCAAAAATTCTTTTGAGGTGGAGGTATCCCTACTCTTGAGAGGGATCAGTCTGGGCTAGTAAGGCGGTGTGCCAATTGAACCAGGCTTGGAACCACTCGTAATCAGATTGATAGGCTGTATGTTTCGCATCCCCTTGGTCTCTCTTTTCGGTGAGGAGGGTGTAGGTCCTCGGCCAGTTTTTTGTCCACCACGACTTGAGGGCTTCGGGGGTGGAAGGTTGTTCGTTGGCATGAAAAATATTGGCCGCGGCAATCAGTTCGGCGATAATTTTCCACGTGCGATCTTTCCCTAACCCCAAATGGCGAAAATGTTCCCGTAATAAAAACACCACCCATAATTCAGCACTATGTTTTTTATTGTGTTTAAAGGGTTGGGTTTGGCGAAGGGGAATAGGATCAAAGTTTTTGATAATAGATGTATAATCTGGGCCACCATAGCTCCCAACCAGCTCAGCGATACCCTCCAACATGTTGGCTAATTCGACTTCCACTTGTGGACGAGGGGATTCAGTTGGGGGAGAAAGGGGGTTGGGTGTCGTCAACATATCAATGACCGGTTTGAGTTCCCTTAGTCGCACCACCGCTGCTTTTAAAATCCTGGCCGACTCCAACCAGTAATCGGAATCATGCTTGGCTGTCCGTTCTTGTCCAAGGGGAGGAAGAACGGGAGGGATCCAATGGCGAATGAGGGTGAAAAGAATATAATCCAGGTCACCGCCTTCCTGAGCCGCTCGATCCAATGCTTTCTGTGGCCCAAGGCCATTTTGAAAAAATTGGTCTGATCGGTCGGCCACTCCATGACGATGGGCCAGAGCAGTCCACCACTGGGCGAATTGTTGCCATTTTGTTTCGCTAGACGGCATAGAGTCAGGTAAGATGAAAGGGGAGAAATTGGGGTCATGGTACGATTCGTCAGATCACAAAGCAAGTGAGCAAGGGAAGAAAACGCAAAGGCAAAAGAAGGTTATCCCGACTGGTCAGGGACTAAAGGGGACCACATCCCTTAGAGAGCAATCTTGCCGAATATTTTTCCTCTATCAGGTTGAGAACAATGGGGAATGATCGTAGCTTGTTCTGAGAGTTTTCGAAAGAAGATTCCCTATCAGACCGGCGCTACTCGATCGAGCCAAGATGCCCTTTCCCGAGGGAAAGGCTTCCAGAAGTGAGGAAGAGGAGACGGCCCAATTCATTCTTTGGGTTCTAGGAGCAAGGAGAAGATTGCTGGGCGGTCGTTCAACCATACTCAGGGGATGCTTTATCCACATTCCCTTCGAGAGGAGGAAAGGATAGGATATGTCGCAGTTGGTATTAGTTCGTCATGGTGAATCTCAGTGGAACCTGGAAAATCGCTTTACGGGTTGGGTTGATGTCCCCCTCTCTCCTAAAGGTGAGCATGAGGCTCGTGAGGCCGGGGAAACCCTTAAATCTGTTCGCTTCGATTGTGCGTTTTCCTCGGTGTTAATCCGTGCGAAAGACACACTCCGGATTATTCTTGAGGAGCTTGGACAGACGACGATTCCCATCGAGGAAGACCAAGCGTTGAATGAGCGGATGTATGGAGATTTACAGGGTTTAGATAAAACGGAAACGGTTAAAAAATTTGGCGATCAGCAAGTAAAAATTTGGCGGCGAAGTTTTGATGTGCGACCACCAGGAGGGGAAAGCCTGAAGGATACTGCTGAACGTGTCCTCCCCTATTATGATAGCTATATTCGTCCAGCCTTGTTGGCCGAAAAGACGGTGTTAGTCGTGGCGCATGGTAACAGCCTGCGTGCGTTAATCATGCATTTGGAGCATTTGTCCAAAGAGGAAGTCCTCGAACTCAATATTCCGACGGGTGTTCCTATATTTTATGAAATGAATTCGACGGGGACGGTTATCAGCCGACGGAAATAATTAGAGGTAGCGTATGAGTAAGAGGTATTAAACAATGGTTCGCTGTTCATCCTTGAATGAGGCAAGGCGGTCCACATGTCCTCACTGTGAATAATGGTCATTCTTCTTCTTTTTGTTATTGCCGGTCTGTGGATGGCCGATGGGGTCGCCCTTTTGGTGGCTCCGGAACGGATGATTGCCACCTTACGGCAATCCCTCATTGCGGCACCCGGGTTTTTGAAATGGGGTGTGATCGCGGCTTTTTTTGGTATTTTTCTTATTGTTGGGACGCAAGGGCTTTCCTATCAACCGCTCTGGGTCCTTGTTGGATTGAGTATGGTCGCCAAGGGCGTCTTTTTGTATGCCGGGCCGGATCGATGGAGGTTGAGTATTGTGAAATGGTGTTTGGAACGTGAACCGGTTGATTACCGCATATGGGGGCTGGGATTGTGTGTCCTGTCCGTATTGCTCTTGGATGCCATGGACTGGGGACAAGGAGAATAGGCCGATGGTCCAGCTTGAGACGAGGTGAAGGGGCATGACGGACACCGATCGGGAAAAATTTCACGAAATCTGGAGCCTTCATCAATCTGCAGCTTGGCCGGGTGGGTTGGGGAGTGACGAGGGCCAACTGATGACCTTGGATACCGTCATGGGAGGCTGTGTGACCTATTTCTGTGACGAACGGATGTTGGATGAACAGCGCGTAGGGATATTGCGTGATTGTCTGGCCGAGTTAGAATCCGTGGTTCCTGATTTGTCGGATGACGCAACCGAATATTTCCGACGTCTGCGGTTTTTGGGAATGACCCTCCTCCAAGACTATTCGTAAGAAATGAGACTAAGCGCTCCCACTCCGGCCCGCCTGACTCGAAATATGGCCCTCTCTTGGGGATTAGGCCGCAAAGTTCAATTAGGTACTGTTTTTCGTTTTCCCTGTGACCTAAGCCCCTTTAGGTAAAAGGATGCTTTCCGTATCTCTGCGTCCGTCTTGTTCTGTTTGACGCTGGAAAAAATGCTGTGGTACCGTGATTTGCTGTCTTTTCATATAAATCTTCTGATCCTAAGGTTGTGGCAATGAACCAAGAACAAGACCTGAAAACGATTTTGAATAAGCTCCATTATTCCGACGATGCCAAGGTGGTGGAGCAGATTTCTGCCCAGACTAAAATGGTTATGTCTCGAATGAAGGGCATCCGCCGGAAAGTGGTGGTCATGAGCGGTAAAGGCGGGGTGGGCAAAAGTATGACCACCGTGAACCTGGCTCTGGCATTCGCGCGCATGGGTCAACGGGTGGGATTGTTGGATGTGGATATCAATGGGCCTTGTGTGCCGCAAATGTTAGGTATGCGCGGGATGAGTTTATTAGATACCCCGGAGGGGGTGGTGCCGCCGATAGGTCCTTTAAACATTAAAGTGGCGTCAATGGATTTTCTCTTGCAGGCCAATGCCCCGGTTCGGTGGAAAGGTCCGATGGACCTCAGTCCAGTTTGGCTGGGACTCACAGAAATGAATGTGATCCGAGAGTTTCTTTCCGATATGGCATGGGGAGAATTAGACTATCTGCTGGCCGATTTGCCGCCAGGCGCAGCTGCCGATAAACCACCCCTTTTGGTGGGGCTCATTCCAGATTTAGCGGGGGCGGTGGTTGTGACGACGCCTTCTGAAGTGGCTTCGAATGTCGTGCAAAAATCCATTGCCTATGCCCAGGAACTGGGTATTGGCATTTTAGGAGTCGTCGAAAATATGAGTGAGTATCGCTGCCCTTCCTGTGGAGAGACAAATCCCTTATTTGAGGGCGATACGGAATCCATGTGTGAGGTGTTAGGTCTGCCGCTCTTAGGGCGTATTCCCTTTGATCGCAATTTTGCCCGCACCTTTGATAAAGGGGAGCCGATCTTGGATGGCTCCAATCCAACTGTGGGGAAATTTCAGGACATTGCGAAAAAAGTTCATACTTTATTGGATTATCAACAGGTCTTAGCTGGGAAACTGTAACGCCTCGAAGCAACCGTTGGCCTTCGCCAACATTCAGAAGGGAAACGATATGAAATTTGTCTGTCTCAAATGCGAAACCTATATGAATTTTGAAAAAGTTGAAAAACCTGCGGAAGGATCTCTGGGGGTCTTTTTTGAATGCCCCTCCTGCCAATCGCGGTTCACGATGATCACGAATCCCGGAGAAACCCAAATGGTCTCCTCTTTAGGTGTCCAGTTGGGCGGGCGAACCGAAGCGCCCAAGCCCTTAGAAATGACCCGAGGGGGGTTAGAAGAAAACGTTTCGGCGGGCATGGGGCAAATGGCCGCCTATTTGAATGACAAAATTCAAGGAGGCCAACCGGCTGCGGCCGCAGCACCGGCTGCTTCTGCAGCATCGGCAACTGGGTCAGGGGAATCGGGAGAAAGCGGTGGCTGTCCATTTTCGGCCATGGTCTCCCAAATGGGATTGGGCTCATCAGGGGCAACAGGCACGACAACTCCGGCTGCGGAGCCATTGCTATGGACGCCGGATGCCCAAGAGAAGCTGGCGAAAATCCCCTCCTTTGTGCAGCCAATGGTCAAAAGTAGTGTCGAAACCTACGCTCGAAAGAGTGGCTTTACCACCGTGACTCTTCAGGTTATGGATGATTCCAAGAATTCCACCACCGAAGGCATTCGCTGGACCCCCGAAGCACAGCAACGGCTGGATAACATCCCAGATTTCATTCGTCCCATGGCGCGGCGAGAGATCGAACGCTTGGTTAAGGAAAAAGGCGGATCGGAAATCACGGCCGAGATCATGGAAGAAGCCAAAGAAAAGTTCATGAAGTTTATGTAAGGCTCAATAAATAATTCGGTTAAGCTAATCCTAAGGCGGCTCTAAAAAAGAGCCGCCTTTTTTTGTGTGATTGAGGGTTGGCATTTATAGACAAACTCTCTCGTCAGACTTCCTTCTTTTCTCCTCCCCAGGGTCTTCATACTTAATCCTTTCCTTTCCAGTACCGATGAATTAGGTAGTAATACATGAATTCCAAGAGGTTTCCCCCTGCTTAAGTGAGGAAAGAGAATTTGATAATTTGGCTAGCGTTTTCCCTTATAACAATAAATATATTGAAGCCTCCCCTAGCGAAAGCTTTGGATCTTGAGGATATCCCGCCCTCATTAAAGGAATCCGTGGTACTACTCTCAGGGGAAAAAGGGTGTGCGACAGGGTTTCTTGTCCAAGATGAAATCTTAACAAATGCCCATGTGACGGAAGCCCTATGTCCATATGGGGTGTGTGACTCAATTACGGTTAAAAAATTGGGCTCTATGGAAACTGAATCTTGGGAATATCTAGAAAACCAAGAAGCTGTCATTGTACAGGAAGTTCCTACCTTAGACGTCGCACTCCTAAGAATCCCGAATATCACCAGGAAATCAATTTCACCAACTAATTTTGCTCCAGGGGAAATTGGGAGTTTGGCCTATATATTAGGATTCCCTGGTTGTGGGGATCTTACGCTGACAGAAGGCAAAATTCTGGCTAAAACTCCCACCGGGTTTCGCACCTCTGCTGAGACACAAAAAGGGAGTAGTGGCAGTCCGGTCTTTAACCAAAAATTTCAGGTCATTGGAGTTGCAATGCAAAGTAGCAGCCTTTTAGGAGGTATTGCCGCATTGCCTTTAAATGCTCCCACCTCTACTGATTTTGTTGATATAGGCTATGCACAGGATGTTCTTTGGTCTAACAATTCAGAGTTAGCACTTATCGAAATGAAACTCTTAAATTCCATATATCGTGATTTTGTCGTTTCATCGCACGGCCTAGATCGAATGCGTGCTAGCTTTGACTTCATTATGGCCGCTGATGTTGTATTGAGACGTTCGTCCTTTTTCCAATTGGACAAGGAAACATTATTTACCCTATTTGTTGGAAGGGAATATTCTCTTAATTTTTTGAGACATCCGTTTAAACCTTCGAGCCCAGAACTGCTTGAAGCCGAAAAACTTGGGACGGCCTATGCATTGGAAACGTTTGGGCTTCGCGACGAAACCTTCAAAGAGATTGATGTTCCCCTCCTTCTTAAAAACCTACGAAATTCCGGGCGTCCTTACGATCATGTCCAAAGGCTTGAAGAACTCATTTTAGAGGCACAAATACATAAATCCGCTGATTGGATTTTTTCATTCCTGATATTTTTGGGCATTGGATTGCCATTACTCGTTGTGTGGGCATGGTCTTTAGGTTATGTTTTTAAAGCTGCAAATGGTGCCTGGTATCTTCGAATTCTCAAAATGATAGTGGTGGGCTTGGCGTTTTGGCCTTTATCGTTGATTTTATTCTGGTTGGTAAAAAAACAGCCATGTCCTGAACTCACCCATTCCTCTCAAACATCAAATCAGTTGATTGGGTAAGACATCCAGGTGTAACCCTGTGGGCGGCTACTTTTCCCCTTTATCGCACAACCATGTGTTTTGGTGAAAAACTCGAAGAAAAATTGACACTGGATGGAGTCATTCTTTACTTTCCATAGGGTAGAGTGCAATTACCAAGGACGCGGAGAGAGCCATGCATAACGAATTTACCGCGATCATTGAACAGGACGAGGGATGGTTCATTGCGTATTGCCCGGAAATTCCCGGTGCGAACGGGCAAGGAAGAACGCAGGAAGAAGCAAGAGTCAGTCTGGCTGAGGCCCTTGCTTTGATCTTGGAGGATCGGCGAGAGGACGCCCTGCGTGGAACGCCTCCAGATGCCATTCGAGACAAGGTGACCATTGGGTGAAACGAAGTGCTTTGCTTCGTCACCTTCGAAAAAATGGGTGCTACCTCAAACGTGAAGGTGGGTCCCATTCGTTGTGGGTAAATCCTTCTACCGGTGCCGTAGAGGCTATTCCACGACATAGCGAGATCCCAGATCGCCTCGCAAAGAAGATCTGCCGGAACCTCTCCCTTCCCATAATGGGGAATTAAACGTACCTTCTAGTTCAATGCTTAAAAACACGCCACATCAAAATTTGAGGCCCATTCGTTTGTGGTAAGTTGGGAAAAGGAAAGCTCAATAGGAGCGGACCTCAAACAGCCTTGGGTGTGGCTGAGCCATGGCACCGAATCCAACATTTTGGCGAGGTTTGTTTGAGCGGAGCGAGTTCCGCAGCCATTTAATTTGGTGTCGGGGCGAAGGCACCTCGAAGAGGCCGCGAACGGGCGAAAATGGTTTTGGGTCCTTTTGCCGAAACAAGAGGATCTCGTCACGCGGGGGCGAAACCCCGCACAATTCTCTACGCGAAATCCTTCCAATTCGCATACGGCTTTAACCGGTAAACTTCTTCTACCGGAGTGGGCAGCACGACCCCATGTTGTTCCAGCACCTTGGAGGTTCGCCAGAGGGGGAGGCCGACGATGGTGGGGTAATCTCCTTCGATTTTTTCGATGAGCT